>DATHMS010000026.1:0-4835 GCA_035486795.1 Candidatus Sulfotelmatobacter sp.
GGACGACAATCCCAACTATTTCAGCCAGTGGGCCGTGCTCGACATTTACAAAGGCGGCAAGCCGCTCGGCACCATGACCCCCGAGCGCCGCTTCTACCACGCCAGCCAGCAGACCTCGACCTTGCCTTTTATCCGCTCCACCCTTAACGAGGACCTCTACATCGTATTCGAGGGAGTGAATCAGGATAACGGTCATCCCATCGTGCGCGCGCACCTGAATGCGCTGGTCATGTGGATCTGGCTGGGCGTCTGGATCATGCTCGGCGGAACGGTCCTGGCCCTGGTTCCGAACGCCCCCGCTCCCGTCCGTGTTCCCGCCCCAGCGCGGCTTGGGCAAGCGCAACCCGCTCCAGTGGCCACAGGAGACTGATGTCCCGTTTCTTAAATTCGTATTCGAATCTGGGTACCCCACGTCTCGCTTCCTTTGCGAGACGTGGGATTCCGGGTCGCAAAGCAGCCCAAACCCTCCTCATCTGCACCGCCATCTTCGCCTTCCTCGGCGCCGGAGATCCCGCCACCCGCTTCAACGAAATCGGCCACCAGATGATGTGCATCTGCAGCTGCAACCAGATTCTTCTGGAATGCAACCACGTCGGCTGTCCCGACTCCGACGGCATGCGCAACGAACTCATGGCAGCGGTCTCCCGCGGAGATAGCGACAGCCTGGTCGAGCAAGGCTTCGTCCAGAAGTACGGCCCCACGGTGCTCGCCGCCCCCACCATGCAAGGCTTCGATCGCGCCGCATACATAATCCCGCCAGTCGTTCTGATCCTCGGCTTCGGCTTGATCGTGATGGTCGTCCGCTCTTGGAAGAATCGTCCAGCCCCAGCCATCGCCGACGGCCTGCGTCCCGCCCATGGCGCGGAACTCGAGCAGTTCCGCGATCAGGCCCGCAAGGAGACCGATCTATGACCTGGCTCTTTCTCTGCGCTCTGCTCGCCGTCGCATCCCTGTTCTACGTCTTCTACCTTCCCGGAAGACTCTTCCTTGGACCGGAGAAAACCCGCGCCGGCTACTTGCGCGAACGCAAAGATGCCGTCTACGAAAATCTGCGCGATCTAAACTTCGAATACAAAGCTGGCAAGGTCCCCGACGCCGACTACAAATCGCTGAAATCCTCTCTACAGGACGAAGCCGCCACCCTCCTGGCCGAGATCGCCCGCCTGGAAAAGAATCCCGCACCCCAAAAAGGAACCCGATCTTGAACGATTCCCCTGTCATCCTGAGCGGAGTAACTGCTCCGCGAAGCGAAGCGCTTACGCAGTCGAAGGACCTTCATTTGCCCGAGATCACTACTGCTCCTCTCATCCTGAGAGAGGCGCTTTTTGCCGAACGAAGGACCCGGAGGAGCCACGGCGCCGCGACGCGTTCTTTGCGTCGCAATAAGCGTGAGACCACCTTCCTCATTTCTCTCACCCTTGCCATCCTCCTCCTGGCCTCGCTAGCCTCCGCTCAAACTCTAACCGGCACCGTCAAGAACTCCACCACCAACAAGCCCGCTGCCGGAGACGAAGTCGTCCTGCTGAAACTCGCGCAAGGCATGGAAGAAGCCGGCCGCACCAAAGCCGACGCCCAGGGACACTTCACCTTCAAACTCGACGACGCCCAGTCCCCCCACCTGGTCCGCGCCATCCATCAGGAGGTCACGTACCACCGCATGGCCCCTCCCGGAACCACCTCGGTGGAAATCGAGGTTTACGACGTCGGAAAAAAGATCGACGGCATCTCCGTAGTTGCCGACGTCATGCGCATCCAGGATGCGACCCAGGGCCAAATGGAAATAGTCCGCGAATTCTTCGTGCAGAACACTTCCAAGCCCCCGCGCACCCAGATGAACGAACACAACCTTGAGTTCTACATTCCCACCGGAGCTCAGATCATCTCGGATTCAGCCTCAGCCACCACCGAGAACGGCAACCCGCTGAAATCCGCTCCCGTGCCCGAAGGCGAGAAGAATCGTTATTCCTTCATCTTCCCCCTGCGGCCCGGACTCACCCGCTTCGAGGTCGCCTACCAGCTTCCCTATAGCGGAAGCGCCAATCTCGATCCCAAGTCTGTCTATCCCTTGGAGCACTTCGGGGTCATGATTCCCAAGGTCATGCAGTTCACGTCCGGTCCAGCAGCCGGTTTTAAATCCGGACCTTACCCGAACGAGCCCAACGCTACCCTGGAAGTGACTTCCAACACCACCCCCGGCCAGAACCTCGCCTTCAAGGTTTCCGGCGAAGGCACGCTCGAAGAACCTCAGTCAGGCGGAGCTCAGGGACAGGGACAAGAACCGGAACAACGCTCAGAAGGCGCGCCAACCCCAGGCGGAGCGCAAGCTACCAGCCGCCCCGGCGGCGGACTCGGCCCGCCCATCGACGCTCCCGACCCCCTGCAAAAATACCGCTGGCAGATTCTCGGCTGCATCGCGGCGGCGTTGATCCTTGGCGGCATCTACGTAGCCGTGCGCCAACAGTCCGCCGCCCGCGATCTGGCACGTCACGCACCAGCTTCTTCCGCGTCAGCAACCATGCTGGAAGACGACTACGCTCCCGCCGAAGTGAACACCCGCGCGCGCCCCACCTCCATGCTCCTCGAGGGACTAAAAGAAGAACTCTTCCAACTGGAAGTCGAACGCCGCCAAGGCCAAATCTCCCAAGCGGAATACGAGAAGGCCAAGTCCGCCCTCGATCAAACCCTTGAGCGCGCCCTGAAACGCGAAGCCCAGAAGGCGTAAATGCAATGCGGAAGTCGTAGCGGAACGCGTAAGCCACAGAAAAATTTGTCATTCCGAACCTGCGCAAAGCGCGGGTGAGGAACCTGCTGTTTCCCGCCACACTACCCGGCCCAGATGCTCTAATACCCTATGGCCTACACCTGGTTCATACTCCTGCTCGCGATCGCGGTAACGGCTTTCCTGCTGCTCTTGACCTACGGCACGTCCCTGGGCAAGGCTATCCACGAACGCATCCCAGACCGCCCCCGCCGCCGTCTCTTCGTAGCCTCCGTAAGTTTCTTTCTGACCTTCGCCGGAGTCCGCGCCGTAGTCTTCGCCGTCCTGCACCAGATTCCGCCGTTTCATTTCATCGAGCATGACGGCCGTCACATTCATCATCTGGTCTTCGGCATCATCATCCTGCTCGGCGTGGGCTACGGATGGCTGGCCGACATCGGCACTGGCGAGGACGATACTTCGCTCCTTCTCAGCCGCCTGATGTCGATTCTCTACGGCGTAGGCGCGGCCCTGACTCTCGACGAATTCGCCCTCTGGCTGAACCTGAAAGATGTTTACTGGTCACCCCAGGGCCGGTCCAGCATCGACGCAGTAATCCTCTTCGGAGCCCTGCTGGCCGCAAGCAGCTGGGGCTTCCCGCTATTCAAACGCCGCAAGAAAAAGCTCGTGTAGAGCGGGCGCCCTCGCCCGCTGCCTTTGACTTTGATTCTAGCCACCACCGGACTCCGGGTTTCACCATCGTGCCTCGGCGTCTCCGTGGTCAATGCTCTCTGATGATAGAATCCGCTCGCGCATTCCCGGAGGAACCTCGATGAAAACAGCCTCGACCTTGATCGTTGTTGTGGCGATCTTAATCTCCGGCCTCCTGCTGGAACGGCCAGCAATTTCCGCAGCCGCCGCTCAAGCCCAGGCAGGCTCGCTTGAGCAGCAGATCGTCGCCAAAGAACGCGAGGGGTTGGACGCTCTCAAGACCGGCAACGTCGAGCTGTTTGGAAATCTGACCGCGGATGATGCCCTCTTGGTGGATGCACAGGGTCCGGCAAGCAAGGCTCAGGTCCTCAAGAACGTCACCGGATTCACTCTCACGGACTACTCGATGGATGACGTGAGGTTCGTGGCGCTCTCCGCAACGTCTGGCCTCATCGAATACAAGATCTCCGAAAAGGGCCTTTCTCACGGCAAGGAATTTGCCGCGCAGGCCTACGTCTCCTCCATTTGGGCGGAGCGGGAAGGCAAGTGGCTCTGCCTATTCAGCCAGGAAACCGCAGCCCGCCCCGCAATGGCGAAGTAAGCGCCACCACAAGCCCCGCAATCCGTTCCCACCACCGCCGGGTGCCCATTTCTCGCGTCCTTTGCGAGAAGTGGGCTTTCGTACCCGACGCACGGGCTGGTCCGAGGTTCTCGGTGAAGCACCTCCGACGCTGTGACATCTGACCTTGCCATCCACAGCTTCGACAGATGATCATTGTCGAGGCGAAAGCGCCCCAACTGTTCACCGAGTGAATTCATAACTATCTTGTTTTCAATATTTTGCCTGCAAGCGATTGATTCCAAGAGATTATTTCGCAATTCCGCTCTAACATCATGATTCCAATAGATCGAGGGGGAGGGGGGTATATCGCCGACGGCAGATTCCCGAAACGGTCCGAACTGCATCGCCCTGTAACGCGTAACATCAAATAGCTGAGATTCAATTATGGGAAACACTTTCAAGACCGCGTTCCTGCTGACCGCCCTCACGCTGCTGCTGATGTTCATCGGCGAACATTTCGGCGGGCAGAATGGGATGATGCTGGCGTTGGCAGTCGCCGTTGCGCTGAACTTCGGCGCCTACTTCTTCTCCGACAAGATAGCGCTGGCCACCTACCGCGCGCAACCGGTCACGCGTGAACAACTGCCGCGCGCTTACGAGATCGTCGAGCGGCTGACCCAGAAGATAGGCCTGCCCATGCCGAAGATTTATGTGATTCCTACCGAGTCGCCCAACGCGTTCGCCACGGGACGCAATCCGAAGCACGCGTCGGTAGCGGTGACCCATGGGATTCTGGGTTTACTGAATGATGAAGAGCTGGAAGGCGTGCTGGCGCACGAACTCGGGCACGTGGGCAACCGCGAC
>DATHMS010000027.1:0-2856 GCA_035486795.1 Candidatus Sulfotelmatobacter sp.
TGCCCCTTCAAGAATTCGTCCTAGCGACGTGTTGATACTTTCCCACTCTTCCAGCAACTGCTTGAGAATCACGTCCCCTGCCGGCGACAGATGGTAGAAACGTTTGTTGCGCTTGTCCTCTTCGCGCCACTGGCTGACCAGCAGTCCCTGGGTTTCCAGGCGGCGCAGCAGGGGGTAGAGCGTGCCTTCGTCGATCGCCAGGCCGTCGTCCGCCAGGGCCTTGCGCAGGGTATAGCCGTACTGCTCGGTCCGGAGTTGGGCGAGGACGGCGACGATGAGGCATCCCCGGCGGAGTTCCAGCTTTAGGTTTTCGAAGATCTCAGGGCTGCCTTGGGTACCGTTCGCCATATAGGATGTGATACACACTGTATTAGACACAGTATCGCTTGTCAAGAATTTTGTTTTCGGGAAACTTGCTGGACTGAAAAAGCGAGGCTTCAGGACTTCCTCTTTTGTTGGCAAGGAAAAATTGCCCACGCAAAAGTCGAGGGCAGCGGCCCGAGTCGTGAGCGAAGGTCGAAGGGACTAATCCGCTCCGCCAGTTCGCTACTGGAGGGGCGTCCAGCTGCGGCAATCCGCGACTGTGACCGGTGAGGTGAGCGGCTCACCCGACTTGTAGCGGATCACGGCGTCTGAGGTCGAGCAGAAATTTCTGGTTCCGGTGTTGCTACTTACGGGCGTGGCCACAACTACATACCCCTGGCAGCGTTGAAACCCGCAGGAGGCTGTGATGCGGAACTGGTATCCGGACTTCGTGCACCAGACGCCCGCGGTGCACGTAGCGTTTCCCAGCGTGGCGTCAATCACATGGGCGTGATCCGCCGAAACGGCGCTCATATCGTGCGGATCCGGACCGAGTGAGGCCAGGTCGCGCGCATAGCCCTTTCCGGGATAAGCATTCGAATACATGACTTGCGCGGTGTTGACCGTGCGCAGGCTGGCTACGGCAGAGGATTCGTTGGCCGCCGTTCGCGCGCGCAGCAGGTTGGGAATCGCGACGGCAGCAACGACCAGAGCAGCGCCGGCGTCGACGCCTCCGCTGTGGCTGGCTTCGCGAATGGCGCTTTCATCGCCATACACGGCGACCACGGCTGCCGGGGCTTCCGGAGACGTTTGCGGGAACAACGCCGCCATCTCAGGCGATGCCTGCCGCAGGGCCAGGGCCCCAAAGGCGACGGGGTCTTCGTAGAGCAGGGCCGAAACCTCGGAATTGTTGGGCGGCATTGACGCTAGAAACTTCTGTGACTTGGCCAGCGATTCGCCGCTGCGATGCAGTCGTATGGCCTCGGTCAGCGTTTCGCGGCTCGAAGCGATCACTACATAGCCGTCTACAAACGCATAGCTGATTTCCTTGGTCTTTTCTTTGGCCGTCGGGCCGGAAGGAATGGAAAGCGTACGGTAGGTAACCCCGTCCTGTTCGGTCTGCCTGGCGCTCATTTTGGCCACGGCCATCAAGGTAGCGAGAGTAGTCTGCAGGCGGTCGGGATCGCTCACTTTCAGGATTGCCCGCCACACGGGTTCCTTTTCCACGAGTCCGTCGGACTCTATGGTGATCTCTCCATCGAGATAGCTCAGCAGATCCTTCTTCAGACTGATGTTTAATCCCTGTTCCATCATCGCTTGTTGCTTGAGCGCGTTGGGATTTGCAATCGAGGCGATGTCGGTGAGGTCGTCTAGAATCTCTGTCGGGCTCTTGAGCCGGACGCTGCCCGCCATGATTGCCTTAGGCGAGACAAAGTCGAGGCTGCCCAAGGGTCCCGGCGCCGCCAGCCAGGATGCAATTCCGTGACGCGGTCCGGTGAAGCTCAACTCCATTTGGCTGGCTTCCTGACCGGTCACGCTGTTGTGGTCCCAGACGACATACTGCACGTCGCCAAAGCCGGTGCGCTGGAGAATTTTCTGGCCCTGGTCGGAGCCGGTCGGAATTGATTTCAGAATCGCCTGCAGGTCCGCGCCGACTAGAAATGTCGTTCCGCCTTGGTAGGCCTGCGCCATCCTGCGTCCGAACGGAGTCGCGGCAAATTCGTGATTGCCCTTGTCCAGACGGCCATTGAAGCTGCGCAGATCGGCGAGGTTGAACGCTCCGACGACAAAGTCAGGGCGCACCAGGATCAGCAGCTTCTCGTCGATTTTTGCGCCGTTGTCGTCTTTAGCACTCGCGAGTTCCTGCAGGTTCAAGATTCGAACTGATCCGCTGGACTTGGGCGCGAGTTCTTTCTCCATTTGCTGAAGAAAATTCTTCAGGCCCGGTTTGCGCACTTCGGCAAGAAACACCACATTCGGATTCTTGCTGCCTGGGTTCGCGCCCGACACGACAATCTCGTCTCCCAGGTATTGCGAGAGTTCATAGAGCTTCTCGATCACGTCCTCCGCCTTCGGTCCGTCGGAAGATGACTGCAGGTGCTCCCACCAGGCGTGCAGGGCGGGGTTGTCTTTTTCTTCCTGATGGAAGATGGCGAGGGCTTGATGGGCAGGCTCGCCGTAGTTGGGGAACGCGGCATAGACCACGGTCGATTCCGGCAGCAGCGGCAACAGGGAGCTCTGCGAGCGCGGCGCCGGGAACTGGACGCCCGACTGAACCTTCTTCATCAGCTGTCCGAATTCGGCGAGCAATCCGGGATATTTCTTGAGGTCGTCAAACGGCGCAGCCCCGGGTCCGGTTGCCGGGGCCTGCGACCACGCGGCCGAGGCGAGCGAAAAGATTACGGCCGCGACAGCCATCCACTGGAGAAAACAGCCAAATGGCTGTTGGCGGCGAGCTTGTAGGTATCCCATCTTTGGCCCTCGTGTCGAAGACTCAGCATAGCGCCATACCGCTTTTCTCCATACGTTACGAGGGTTATGTTTTTGCGAATC
>DATHMS010000028.1:0-9057 GCA_035486795.1 Candidatus Sulfotelmatobacter sp.
ATGTTGTTCTGCAAGTTGCTGCTCAGTCCCGTACCCCACGGGCGCGTGAAACATCTGGACGCGAGCAAGGCGCTGGCAATGCCGGGAGTGAAGGCGATTCTTACCCAGGACGATCTTCCCGCGCCGGCCGACAGCGTGACCGATCTGGGCGTCGTAATCAAGGCCAACAAGCAAGGCGAAAAAGCCCTCACCATGGAGCCGCTCTACCAGGGTGAACCGATCCTGGCTGTCGCAGCCGTCGATGAATACACCGCTGCGGAAGCGATCGAAGCGATCGACATCGAGTTTGAACAACTTCCATTTGCCGTCGATCCGCTGGATACGCTCCGTCCGGGCGGACCCAACCCGCGCGTGGACGGCAATGTTTGGGTGAGACCGCAGATGGCGCAGCCCAAGCCCGGAGAGAAACCGCCGAGCCCACCCCCGCCCCACGTCGGAGAACTCAAGTGGACGGACGCCGATTTCGCAGAAGCCAAACACGGCCGCCTTCCCATGGGGAAAGCACAGGACGAGTGGAGTTTCGGCGACCTGGATGCTGGTTTCAAGAATGCCGCTCTGGTTCTCGACGAGACATTTGTGACGCCCGATACCAGTCACGAAACGCTCGAGCCTCGCACCACGTTGGCTTACTGGCAGAACGGAAAAGTCTTCGTTCACATGGGAACCCAGAGCACAGTGCAAACGCTGGCAAGCCTGGGACGTTGGTTGAACATGGATCCCAGCCAGATCGTGCTGATCAGCGAGTACACCGGAGGAGGATTCGGCAGCAAGGCCACCGGTTATATCTTCGCGATCATCCCGGCACTGTTGTCAAAGAAAGCGAATGCTCCCGTGATGATGCGCATTAGCCGCGAGGAGGAGCATTTCATCGGGCGAGCGCGTCCCGGCTTCCATGGCCGGATGAAGGTCGGCTTCGCAGGCGACGGGCGGATCACGGCACTGGACATGTTCGTCATCTGCAACAACGGCCCGTACGACGCCGTAGGTGATGCGGGCACGTCGGGAAATATTGTGTCGTTGTTGTATCAGCCTCTCGCCATGCGCTGGCGCGGCACAACTGTTCTCACGAACACTCCGCCGCGCGGTGCGCAGAGTTCCCCTGGCGGCATGCAGGGAATCGTGATCATGGAAACGATCGTTTCGAAGGCGGCGCGCAAGCTTTCGCTGGATCAAGTCGCCATTCGGCGAACTAACTGCCCCGAAGGCAAATCTCCGGTTGGGCCCGTGAGGAATGGAGCTCGGGCGCACTGCACCAGCGCCTTTCTGAAAGAAGCGTTTGACCGCGGCGCCGAGGAGTTCCAATGGAAGGAGCGTATTTCGCGGCCGAAGCGAAGCGGCACCAAGGTGCGCGGAGTGGGCGTGTCTTCAAGTTGTTTCGTCGGAGGCTCTGTTGGATACGACGGGCTCTTTGTGATCCAACCAAATGGCCGGGTCGCAATTCAATCGGGAATCGGCAACCTTGGAACCGAGTCGATCACCGACGTTCACCGCGTCGTGGCCGAAGTTCTGGGCGTGCCTTGGGAAAAGTGTGATGTGACTTGGGGTAATACGTCCAAGAATCTCCCATGGACCTGCGTTTCCGGAGGAAGCCAGACCACCCATGCCATGACACGTGCGGCACACGCGGCAGCGATGAACGGAAAGAAGAAACTCCAGGAGATTGCCGCCAAGACTCTCGGTGGAAAGCCGGAACAGTACGAAGTTGCGAATGAGCGTGTGTTTCGCAAGGGAGGCGGCCGGGGCATGACCTTGGGCCAGGCTGCCCAGCGCGCCATCCAACTGGGCGGCATTTACGATGGCCACGAGGCTCCCGAGGACGTGAACAAATACACTAAAGCATCCATCGCCGCGTTGGCAGGGCAAGGCCTGGTCGCAGCCGCCAAGGATCAGTATCCACGCGACGGTCAGACCTTCTCCTATGTGGCCAGCTTCGCGGAAGTCGAGGTCGATGTTGAAACTGGTAAGTACGACATCACGGATTTTTTGGCTGTGGCGGACGTTGGCACCGTGCTCCATCCAAAAGCGCTCTCCGGGCAAATCCTCGGCAGGTCTATCTTGGGCATTGGCCACGCCATCGGCCAGAAGTGGGTATACGATCCCCATTACGGCCACGCCGTCTCGCTGCGCTTTTATCACACCAAGCCGCCAACCATCCTGGATGTCCCGGTCAATATGCAGTGGGCTGCGCTCGATATTCCCGATCCGGAGACGCCGGTTGGCGCTCGCGGCATTGGCGAGCCGCCGGTAGGCGGTGGCTGCGGCGCGATTCTAAATGCGCTCTCCGATGCGCTCGGGGATGAGATTTTCCGTCGCGCCCCTGTCAACTTGGACACGATTCTTACGTCGCTCGAAGCTGGGCGGCCGTTGCAGGATCCCCTGACCGCTCATATTTAGCGGATTCGAATAATGGAGCATATATGGCAGTAATCCGAGATGTGATGCCGGCATTTCAGTTGTATCAGCCGAAGTCAGTGGTCGATGCGGAGAAGCTTCTCCAGCAGCACGGAGAGGAAGCCTGGGTGTTGGCGGGCGGGATGGACAGCTTCGATTGGCTGAAGGACCGTATCAAAAAGCCGAAGGTTGTCATTGAGCTGAGTGGAATCGAGGAGCTCAGAGGAATTCGCGCGACAGCCGACGGAGTTGAGATCGGAGCCATGACCACGCTGACCGATGTGGCGCAGCATCCCATCATTCGTCAGAAATACGGATTGCTAACGAAGGCAGCAGAACTGGTGGCTTCTCCGCAGATTCGCAATCAGGGTACTATCGGCGGCAACGTCTCGCAAGACGCTCGTTGCTGGTACTATCGCGCCGGTTGGCCCTGCTATCGCGCCGGGGGAAATATCTGCTACGCCGACACTCCGGTAGGGAGAAATCGGGAGCATGCGATTCTCCATGCGGAACGATGCGTGGCCGTGAATCCTTCAGACACGGCCCCGGCCTTCATTGCGCTCGACGCCAAGTTCGTGGTCCAAACACCCAAAGGCCAGCGGGTAATGGACGCCGAAGAGTACTTTATCGGCCCCGATGTCGACATCACGCGCATGAATATTCTTCGTCCCGGTTACCTCCTGACGGCGATTCGAATTCCTTCAACCTGGGCCAATGCCCAGTTCTACTTCGAAAAAGTACGGGACCGCAACGTGTGGGATTTTCCTCTGATGAACGTGGCTTCGGCAGTGAAATTGTCCGGGGAAACGATTCAAGACATTCGAATTGCGGTGAACGCCGTCGCCGCCCGGCCCCTGCGCTTAAAGACCGTGGAGGATTCTGTGCGGGGCAAACCCCGCGACGCTGCCACGGGTGAAGCGGCGGGGAAGCTTGCCGTCCAGGATGCGGTTCCGCTGCAGTTCAATGCCTACAAGATCCCGCTCATGCGAAACCTGGTGAAGCGCTCGATTAGCGGAGTGCAGGAGGCGGTATGGACATCATAGAGTGGGCTACCAGTCCGTTCGGGCAAAGGGTTCCAATTCACATCGCCTGGTTCCTGATCTGGGTTGCGCTCATCGGGGGCCTGACGTTTCTCGTCGTGCACGCGATCTACGTTCGCTACTTCGCGCAAGAAAAAAGATTCGTTTCCGATTCCTCGGCGGAGGAGAGTTCGAAGCTGCCCGCGCGCATTCCGCGGCATTCGTTGGTCGCGAGATTGTTTCATTGGATCATGGCGACTGCCATGTTCACCCTATTATTCACCGCATTCCTGCCGAAATTCGGCGTGCAGTTTAATTGGGTGACATATCATTGGATCGCGGGCACAGTTTTGACCGCCTCGATTCTCTTTCACATCATCCACGCAACCTTCTATATGGACTTTTGGTCGATTTGGCCGGACCGAGCCGACCTGGAAGACGCACGGAAGCGCTTCCAGCGTTTTATGGGAAAGTCCTCGGCCTTGCCGCGAAAATTTGCCAAGTACCCGCTGGAGAACAAGCTCTATCATGGCGTGGTCATGCTGACAGGCCTCGCTGTCATCGCGACCGGTGTCTGCATGATGTCGCGCGTACGCACAGTCTTCTTTCCACGCAATCCTTATTTGTTTAGCGATATGACCTGGGGCCTTATGTACGTCCTGCACGGATTGGCAGGCGTGGGACTCATCACGCTGGTCATCGTACATGTGTACTTTGCTATCCGGCCCGAAAAGCTGCCCATTACCGCATCGATGATCGTTGGGTCCATGAGCCGCGAATTTTACTTGAAGGAGCACGACCCGAAACGGTGGGTCGTAGAGAGCTTATCCGAAAGACGCCGGGGACTTGCCGATGGCGACTGAGTTCCTGCAACGATGCGAGGTCATCGAGGAATGTTACGAATTTCTGCTTGCGTACGCTGGACAGGGCTTGCCCAGCGATGAAGGCGAGCAAGTCCGCAACTTCCTGCAGCGGGCGGCAGAAGCATTAACCGGCTTGGCGGAAAGTTGTAGACGGGCCATACGAAATTCCGACCTCGAACCACCAGAGCCGTACGAAGACTTCTGTTCCATGCTGGAGCGCGACGCCAGGAACTCGCTCGCTGTCATTCACGTAGTCCTGGTGCGACCCTCAATCAGTTCGCAGTTAGTCGATAACCTCAATGCCTCCAGCCATCTCCGCGCGCTACTGACCGACCTTTTTCTTATCGGCGAGATACTGAGAACACCGGCCAAATCCGTACTCACAAGCACCGATCAAGGGTAGATGACGCAGTTGCGATCTCGTAGATTCAGGTACTTGCTAAGCTGACGGCGAACCAAAGACATTGCCTCGAGACACTGGTCGTCGCCCGTAGGTCGCTCCGAAAGCTGAGAGCGCTACGCCAATTTGCCTCGACTTCCCTGCTCAACCGATCATGCTTTTTTTCAACGCGTCAACCTCGCGAATCTCGCTCCCAGAGCCAGCTTCAGGCTGTCGTCTCTCTCGGTCCTCTTATCATTCAGCCGGGAGCCGAATGAAATTCATGTCCGTCACAGTCGGGCAATTAAAGAAGGGAGCACATACAGAAGCAACGCCAGCGCATCGCCGAGGCACACGTCGCGCTGTTTGAAGAGAATATCTATCTCTGTTTCTGCTCAAGGCCGTAGACCCCAGCCCGTGTCCAATAAGTCCCGTCTATCCAATTGATGTGATTTCCGTCCGCGGTTACGTCGCCTTCAAACTTCCCGCCAAAAGCATTCAGTATGAGGTGTCCCTTTTTATCCACGCTACCCGCCGCTAAACAGTCCTTGGTATCTCCAAACTTCACCAGATTGCCGTGTTGATGAACGTCACAACCTCCATCCAGCGAAATCCATCTACCTGTCAGGTTGATGGGGTATGGCGTTGACTTCGAAGGACAGCGCACCCAATAGGTACCATTTGACCAGTCGATCTGACTGCGGTCTGGCGAGAGAATTGCCAGCGCCGGCCCCCATTGTGAGGCCGCAAGGACGTAAGGCCCACGCGCCTCTCCGCTGGAAAGCGAACTCTGTTCATTCTTCAGCACAAACAAATCGCCGCCATCGATAATGCTTCCGCGTAGGTCAGTCTTCCCTTCAACGCACCACTCGCCCAGGAAGAACGAATGCGCATGGCCTTCCGGGAACTCCGTCGCAAGAGCAGCTTCGATCTTCTGCTTGATATCCAAGCTGAATGCTGCTTCACCATCTTTTTCTGCAACTGCTGGTTGTACAGCATTCGGTGGCGCGCCGCCCCATTGCCAGAAACGTACGGTCGCAGCCTGCGCGATCATGGTAGAGAGATCCGCATTAGGAAAACGCTGTACATACGGTACCGCCCATCCGATATCAAGTCCGGAATAGGGCGGGTTGGCTTCCTGTTTTGCTTCGGCTTTCTTCTCAAGCAGTGAAGGGTCCTTCATCGCGGCCAGATTGAACCGCACCAGGCGATGAATGGCTCCCTCCCGCTCCGCATAAAGATCAATTCCATTGGCTTCGGCGAGTTCCGCAAGCATGAGCAAGGGTCCAAGCGCGTAAAGCTGATAATGCAGCGCCTTTTGTCCCCTGCCCATCTCGGCATCCAAAGATCCATCTGGCCGAATCGCGTGAATCCCCATTTCATAGGTAGACAAGCCCCATAAAAACGCATCCACATCGTTGTCCGCGATGCCTTCAGAAGCTACCGAGAGGCCCGCCCAGTACATGTGATTGTTCCAGGCATCGCTTCCCGGCCGCTTGCGCCCGCTGTCGAAGTATTCACGCACCCGTGCGGCAAGGACCCGGAACCATTGCTGTATTTGTGCATCTTGTTCTGCTGATCCGGCGCCGCTGTTGCGCACCTTGAGGTAGGCCAGTGCAGTTCCGCTCAGCATCCAATTCTGCATGTAGACGCCGCTATTGGTTGGCATCTTGTCGTCCCAGGCATCAGCTTTTGCCGCCGCGTTAAGCAACCAATAGACACATACGGCCGCGGCGCGGCTTCCTTTGCTCTGCCAGGCATCCGCAGCCTGCCCCGCAAACTGGCCAAGATGAGTCGGGCCTTCCACGCTCTTCTGAAACGCAGCTTCCTTTTGGACATCGGTGATGGAGTATTTCTTATCTGTGTAATAGCCTTCGACGTTCAGCGTTCTACTGAAGATGGGAGGCTCGGGACAGTCGTACGGCACACCTGTCGGCACAATCTTCAGCCCATCCCATGGCGCGCTCAGACGCCCTGCGGAAGCACGTAAGGTCACCGGGATAAGAGTAATAAGAAGAGCGAATAAAAGCGTTCGGCGGGTCATAGGCAATATCCTAAGGCGTATTTCAGGGATGTTCGACTCTGAGATGAAATGTCCGCGAACGACGTACGTGACATTGTTCCGATGTCGAAAACTTGTAGGAAGGGCCTAGCGACTACTTCTCTATTTATGCTCTGAAAATATGCCCTTGCCACATTGAACGAAAGTGTCACATCGGCACGTCGTCGTCAACTTCCTGAGCACGCCTCGGGCTTTTATTCCATCCTCCAGATCATCCGACTCCGCAAGCTTTCTTGGGAGGCGTTCGCCAAAGTTCTGAAGCGCGAGCGATGTTCCGGAAACCAAAAGAACAACTGTGGGATTTCAGTCAATATAAAACCGAGCTGCACACGCTGAATGATTGCCAATCGGTAAGGCGCAGACCTGCCCCGCTGCGTGGATCTGTCTCTGCAAGAAAAGCCATCAGTATCCGCCTTTGCAGTTGGGCAAGCGGAACGAGCCGATCCTGGTCCGATAGCCGGAGTCGCCTGCCTTCAGATAATCTCCGACATACCAGAACGTACAGTCATCGCTCGGATCCATCGCCGTCGTCGTGTAATCTTCCCAGCGTAGAGTGTTCGTCTGCGGCGCTTCACCCGTCGCGAGTATGGACTCGTGCAACGTCAACAGACCCTTTGGATCGCCCGCACGGCGCGCCACGAAGCGCTGCCCCGCAAAGTTAGGTGATCCGCCGAACGAGTATCCGACGCCGATGTCACCTTTCCGGTCCATCGCGATGCTGGGCATCCAGCGGTAGAACCCTTCCGGCGCGTAGGTGCCCTGCTGATATAGCTCTGGATCACCCTTTTTGTCGAGGCGGAACTCGTACCAGCGCACGCCTCCGCCGCCCTGCGTAGCGACCGAGTGCGCGGCAACGATTGACTCGTGTCCCCCAACTTTGCGGTAGACGAGTCGCTGCATGATCTTGTCGCCCTGCACGTCGAGCCGGCGTTCCGTATCAGGTTGGGGCACGCAGCTCGACAACTGCCCCTCACAGAGGTAGTGATACGGTGCAACCTTGAGCTTCACCGGACCGTCCGCCTTGGTGTTGGCTGGGTTATTCCAGTCGACGTGAACTTTCCAGAAGTAGATGCCGTCGTCATCGAAGATCTTTTTAAGCTGCGTGCCACCGGACGCCATCATGATGTTCGGCGCTCCCGCTGGTGGTGCCGACCGGCCATCGATGTCGGCGTTATTCAAGAAGTTCACGCCGTCGATCACGATGCACTGTTCGGTAGCGGCTTGTCCCGCCAGCATCTTGGTGCGATCCGCAATGCATGCGTGCTTCTGAATTACGTCGTCGCCAGTGCTGGTTGGAACGTAGTAGCCATCCGTCCACACCGCCGGACGCGGGTAGTCCGGAAATAAGGTCCGCTCGAACGCGTACCGATAGTACGTACCGAGCGGGTCCGGACCGGTGCTAACCGCATAGCACATAGCCCAAACTCCCTCCTTCGCTTCTGGCGGTCTTTGCCCGCGCTGCAGTGGAGGGGGCTGCGGCGGATTCGGGGGAAGCGCTGCAGCGGCGCCGGGTGAAGACGACTCACCTGCCTTCGCAAGCCGTCCGGGCGAGGCTTCGCCGCGAGCCAGGCCGGGGCTTTCTGGAAAGTCGCTGGGCGTAATTCGAGAAAATATCGGCATCACGATCAGCCATCGACCGGCAAGCTGGTCGTAGCGAACCACCGCGTCACCATTGTTGCGCGCCTCACATGCGCCGCCGAAACCAGCCCACACGGACTTCGTGGCCACCGCTCCGTACAATACGGTCCCGCTCTTGTCGTACTTCTTGCCCTTCTTCGAATAAACTGCAATTCTGGAATTGACAGTCTGAACGATGTGGTCCGGACCGACAGCCAGGCTGTTGTCCGACGGATTCCGGAAGGTGGTTGTGCCTTGCGGCCCTTCAAATCCGGCGCCTAGTCCGTCGAAGCTCTCGAGCAGAGGCGCCGCTGGCCGAGTGCCCTGGGAACGTTGCTCAACGGCAATGCCCTCAGGACTCAAAGTTGGCGGCGGTGTAGGTGGAGGGATCGCCTCGTCGGGCCTTTTTTCTTGCTCAGTATCTTGCCCGTCGAATAAGGCACCGGGTGAGTTGCCGCACCCCGCTCCTTTGCAATCGGTCACCACCGTTCCCTCGGTCGACCCTCTCTGCGACGCGAGCGGCAGCGAAACATCTTGTCTAATGGCCCTGTGAACGACCCCTGTGCCCACCAGCGGCTTTTCCTCATGGTCATTGCTAGCTCGCGATTGCAGTCGGGCCCCGCTCGCTAAAACAAGAAATACAACCCCAACCTCGATCGCCCGGCTGACACTGGATCCCAATGCGCGGCTGATGGACACTCTCCGGCTCCAATCTCGCGGCAAAGC
>DATHMS010000029.1:0-27053 GCA_035486795.1 Candidatus Sulfotelmatobacter sp.
CCGCGTTCGAGTTCCTGGGTGACCAGCCCGTACTCGACGTTGCCCATTCCGGCGCAACCATAGCCCTGGAGCGAGGCCCCGAAGAAACCGAGATCGGCCATGGGCTTCACCAGTTCACGCGGAAAGCGGCCGGCGCGGTTGCACTCTTCGATGATGGGGACGAGGTTGTCTTCGATGAACTTGCGGGTAGTGTCGCGGACCAGCCGTTCTTCTTCGGTGAGGAGCGAATCGAACTGGATGAAATCGACGCCGCGAAATTTGATGGCAGGCATGATGAATCTCCATGGATGGCAAACATATGACGGTAGCAGGGGGCGGGGAACGGGGTCAATGTGCGCACTGAGGTTCGCAGGTTACCTCTTGAAGCGTGGGATCCAGCGCGGCACTGTACGGAGGTATTCTTCATACGATTCTCCGAACTGGCGGCGCAGCGTGGGTTCTTCGTAGAACATGACAAACGTGTGAGCCAATAGAAGCATTACCAGCGCGTACTCCAGGAGATGAGGAGCACGAAAAAACGCGGCCTCTCCCACGATGACCAGAGCTACCCCGAGGTACATAGGGTTGCGCACATAGCGGTGCAGACCACTTACGACGAGGAACTTCGTCGGAGCAATGGGCGCGGGCGTGCCCAGTCCACGCACGGCGAACTCCCACGCAGTGCGGAAATAGATGCTTGCTCCTAGAACCAGACAGAGCAGGCCCAGCCAAGCCAGAGGCCCGCGCCCGGGCGCGGGCACCCCGCCGAGAAGAAGGTAGGGCACGGCCACTGTCACCGACCCTGGGACGAGGACCGTGAACAGAAGCGTGTTCAGGAGTGGCGCAAGAGCCCGCGGCATGAGAGTCCCAGCCAAGACAGCCGGTGCGATCTTCCTGTAAAATATACGACGACGGAAGAGATAAGGTTACGCAGCCATTAAGTCTTCCAGAGTGGATTCCGGCTTTTCGGATTAGGCTTTCTAAACATTCCATCCACAATATCCGCAGAGAACGGTAAGCGGATCGCTGCGCAAATGACATCAGGAGAAACGAATCATGGCAGTAGGCGCGAAGATTGCAAAAACAGCGGACCGTAAGAAGGTGATGGACACCAGCAAGAGCACGGATTGCCCCAAGTGCGGCAAGACGACGCGCATTGTCAAGCGCATGAAGGACCGCGAACGGGGCGTGCCTGGCGGGATCTATATTTCATGCTCGGCGTGCGAGTTCTACGAGAAGCTGTAAGTAACACTTTAGATTCTATGGAACAGCCGGAGAAGAGGGATCAACTTCCCTACTCCGGCTTTTTTTGTTTGAGAATCTCAGGTCTCTGCGAGGCGGCCCTACACCGCAACCGTGACGGACGTCTCAGTGCGCGTGACGGCGCGGTAGAGGGTGTCGCGCTCGATGGGTTCGCGGCCGGCGGCGCGGATCAGGCGCTCGAGTTCTTCGCGGCGCATGCCTTGCGGGGTGGTCGCACCCGCGTCGTGGTAGATCTTTTCTTCGATCACTGTTCCATCCATATCGTCGGCGCCGAAGCGCAGGGAGATTTGCGCGATCTTGGCCGTCATCATCTGCCAGTAGGACTTGATGTGCGGGAAGTTGTCGAGCACGAGGCGGCTGACTGCGATCTGCTTGATATCCAGCATGCCGGTGGTTTTCGGAAGATGCTGTAGCGGCGTGTTGTCAGGATGGAAGGCCAGCGGGATGAAGGTCTGGAAGCCACCGGTTTCGTCCTGCAGGGCGCGCAGCTTGAGCAGGTGGTCGACTCGGTCTTCGTCATTTTCGACGTGGCCATAAAGCATGGTCGCGTTGGATTTCAGACCGATCTGGTGGGCGATCTTGGCCGTGTCGAGCCATTGATCGCCATCGATCTTGTGATCGCAGATGATGTGGCGCACGCGGTCGGCGAATATTTCTGCGCCGCCGCCGGGGAGTGAATCTACACCTGAGGCTTTCAGTTGTTCGAGCGTTTCGCGGATCGACAGTTTGGCGCGCTTCGATAGATATGCAACCTCGACCATCGTGAAAGCTTTGAGATGCACTTGAGGAAAGCGCTGCTTCAGCCCGGAGCAGAGGTCGAGGAAATATTGAAACGGCAGGTCGGGATGCAAACCACCGACGATGTGGAACTCGGTGACGGCTTCGCTGTATCCGGAAGCAGCGGTTTCAAAAGCTTCGTCGAGCGCCATGGTGTAGGCGCCGGGCGCATCCTTCTTGCGGCCGAAAGCGCAGAGGCGGCAAGCCGCGACGCAGACGTTCGTGGGATTTATATGGCGATTGACGTTGAAATAAGTTTTGTCGCCATGCATGCGCTCGCGAACGTGGTTGGCCATCCAACCCACGGCGAGAATGTCGCCGGTGCGGTAGAGGGCGAGGGCGTCGCTAGGATCGAGACGCTTGCCGGCCATCACTTTGGCGTGAATCGGCTGGAGCCGAGCGTCGTCGGTCTGAAAGGCGTGAGAAGCTGGCATCTTCCTGATGATATCGCAGGATGCGGCGAGGCGTCACAAAAAGGCGGGTCTAGCGGTCGGCGATGATACGGTCGCGGATTTTGTCATATTCCGCGTCCGAAAGCACGTGGCGCGTTACGAGTTCGTGAGTATCTGCGAAGGGGCGGTCGGCGATGATGCGGTCGGCCTCGCGTTCGGTCATTCCCGGCAGGCTCAACAGGTCTCCACGCGAGGCCTTATTGATGTTCACGGTATTGCCATGGGCCATGCCTTCCTTCACACCTTCCACCACGGCTTTGGTATCGCGCCTCATCGTCTCAGTCGCTTGGGCTGTGCGCTGGCGGATTTCGTCGGGATTATCCTTATTCGAACAGGCGGTGATGCCTGCGAACACCAAAGTGAGCGAAATCAGGGATAGAGAATGGCGGTTCAGAAGTTGCATGGAGTTCTGATGCCAGGCGCGGATTAGTGGTTGGCGACATCTTGTCCTGTACAATTTTGCTTTCCATGAGTTCGTACCGAAAATGGTGTCTGGGAGTTGCCGGGGCGCTGCTGCTGATCGCGGCAGCGCAGGCCGAGCCAGTTGCCAAGCTTAAACCCACCGACTACGTCAACGACTTTGCCCACGTTCTTGATCAGATCACGATCGCGCAGATGGACAACATCTGCCGGCAGATCGATGAGAAGGCGCACGCCAAGATCGCGGTGGTGACCATCCACTCGCTCGATGGATCGGACATTGAAAGCTACGCCGTCACTCTATTTCAGCAGTGGGGACTCGGAACCAAGTCGACTAACCGGGGAGTCCTGATCCTGTATGCCATCGACGACCATCGCGATCGCATTGAGGTTGGCTATGGGCTAGAGCCCATTCTGCCCGATGGAAAGACAGGTGACTTTGCGCGAGAGGCCGTCCCGCTCATGCGGGCTCAGCAGTACGGCCAGGCTCTGCTGCTGGTCACATCGCGCGTCGCGAAGGTCATTGCTGACGATGCTGGCATCCAGCTCACTAATCTACAGGCAGAGGCTCCGGTCGAGCGCGATAATCAGCGTGGCCAAGGGATGTCGGCTGGCGGGGTTATTCTGCTGATTGTTGTCATACTCATCGTTCTCTTTACTCCGCTTCGCAGCGTACTTTTCTGGATTCTTTTTTCCGGCATGTTTGGGGGAGGAGGATCCGGAGGCGGCGGCTGGAGTGGAGGCGGATTCGGTGGCGGAGGCGGTGGTGGCGGCTTTGGCGGATTCGGCGGGGGTGGTATGTCCGGTGGCGGTGGATCTAGCGGCAGTTGGTAGCGAGGACACAAATGGTTCCGGAAAAAATGATCAACGACTTTGTCAGCCGATTACGCGCGGCGGCTGGAGCGAACCTCGAGAGTGTGATCTTGTTTGGATCGGCGGCCGCGGGCGACTTCCATCCTGAGTTCTCGAATGTGAATCTATTCTGCGTGATTCGCGATAGCTCATTCGCGGCGCTGCAGGCGGTGGCGCCTGCCGTGAAGTGGTGGAATGCGCAAAAACAGCCGCCTCCTCTGTTCATGACCCACGATGAGATCAGGCACTCCACCGACGTGTTCACGATTGAGCTGCTGGACATGCAGCGGCACCACCGAGTTCTGTTCGGAGAAGATGTGGTTCGGACCTTGACGATTCCACCGAAGCTGCACGGCGTCCAGGTGGAATACGAGCTGCGGGAAAAACTGGCTCTTCTGCGTCAGCATTTTCTGCTCGCCTCGGGTAACGACTCGCGCATGTGGGAGCTGCTGCTGCGCTCGGTCTCCTCGTTCGCCACGCTCTTTCGACACGCGCTTATCGTGCTGGGGCACGATGCGCCGGTTGAAAAGCGGGACGCGGTGGAGGCGTTGTCAAAGCAGATTGGGTTTGATGCCTCAGGCATCCTGCAGGTGCTGGACGTCAGGAAGCGGAAAGTTGACCGCAAGAAGGTCAGCGTCGCCGACGTCTTTTCGCGATATCTGGCGGCAGTGGAGCAGGTAGCGGCCGCAGTTGATAGAATGCTGGACTCGGGTACAGCGGGCTCATCGTAGAGTTTGTGGAGGCTGGTTTTCAGGAGAATGTCATGAACAAAGGGTTGATCGTGGTTGTCGTTATCGTCGCTATTCTATTGCTCGGCTGTCTATTTGTCTTCGGCCAGTATGTCAGCGTGAAGAATACGCTGGTCGCCAAGAACGAGGCGGTAAAGTCCGCCTGGTCACAAGTTGACATTGTGCTGCAGCGCCGCGCCGATCTGATCCCGAACCTGGTGGAGACGGTGAAGGGCTACGCGCAGCAAGAGGTGACGGTGTTTGGCGATATCGCGAAAGCCCGGTCTGCTCTGCTTTCCGCAGGTACTCCGCAAGAAAAGATCGCAGCCAATGGGCAGCTCGATGGGGCGCTCGGGCGCCTGCTGGTTGTGGTCGAGAACTATCCTCAGTTGAAGTCGAACGAGAATTTCCTGCGTCTGCAGGATGAACTTGCCGGCACGGAGAATCGCATTGCCGTCGAGCGCAAGCGTTACAACGACACTCTGCAGGACTACAACACCTACGTGCAGCAGTTTCCCAATAGCTTTTTTGCGGGGATGGCCGGGTTCAAGCCGAACGAAGCTTATTTCGAGGCTTCGCCAGGGTCGCGCGAGGTTCCGAAGGTGAACTTCTCAAGTCCGGGCACTGCGGCTCCGCAGGCGACGCAGCAACCTGCGCCAGCGCACTAGGAGTTCTGGCCAGAGAGACGTAGCAAGCTACGTCTCTACGACGGAGCGGGCAACTCCCAGCCTTCGTTCTTCATTTCGTTGTTTGTCCAACGTTGAAGCTGCTCGAAGAGGGCAGGGTCGATGACAGCGAAACGAAGGCCGACGCGGCCTTCGCCGCCGAACCACACGATGCGGGCCTTTGCCCTGAAAATAATCTCACTCCCGGGAAGCGGAAAACTGACGTCGAGAAGACCGGTAAACTTCATCGGCTCTTTCAACCCGTCTACGCCCATGCCGCCCGTACTTAGGTTCACACCCTGAACGCAAACCTCCTCGCCCTGCTGATTTTTCAACGCAACGGCGAGCTGAATACGAGCACGGAAAAACTTCTGCTGCTGCAGGCTGACGAATGCCAGGGAATTGGCAGCGTCAGCGGAATTGATGTTGATGTTGTATTCCTTCAGCTTGCGGCTGAGAGTGCGGCGGGAGATGCCCAGTTGTTCCGCGGCCTGGCTGCGATGACCGCCGCTGCGCTCCAGGGCTCGAATGATCATCTGCTCTTCCACACTGTCGAGATTGCCGACCGGCATGGAAGCAGCCTGACGGAGAGCGACCGGATTGCCGGACATGGCATCTGTGATCTGCGATTTGTGAATTTCAGGATCTCTTGACTCGACCGCAACTCGCGCGACCAGGTTGCGCAGTTCGCGAACATTTCCCGGCCACGAGTGCGAGAGCAAAGCGGAAACCGCGTCAGGCGCGAAGGCACTACCAGGATTCTTGAGGCTGAGAAAGTGCTCGGCTAATGCGACGATATCCTCAGGGCGCTCCCGCAGCGGAGGCACGCGAAGCTGAAACTGGCCGAGACGATGAAAAAGATCCTGGCGAAAGCGGCCGGCGGCGACGGCCGCATCGAGATCCTGATTGGTGGCGGCGATGATACGGACGTCGACTGTGATCTTGCGATGGCCTCCCAGGCGGTAGAAGGGAGATCCATCCAGCACGCGCAACAGCTTAACCTGAGTCTGGATCTGCAGCTCGCCGATTTCGTCGAGAAAGAGCGTGCCCTTGTCGGCGAGTTCGAACAAGCCAGGTTTGGACGCGTCGGCGCCGGTAAAGGCGCCTTTTTCATAGCCGAACAGCTCGCTCTCGACCAGGTTCTCCGGAAGCGCGGCACAATTGATGTCGACCCAAGGTCGGCTGCGCCGTTGCGAGGACTGGTGAATCGCGTGAGCAATCAGTTCCTTGCCGGTTCCGGTATCACCTGTGACCAGCACGCTCTCGGCGTGGCCGGCGACACGGTCGACCATGCGCATGAACCGATGCATCACGGGACTGGCGAGGATAAGGTTTGTACCGTCAATTTCGCGCGAAACTGTGTGCGCGGCCTCGTCTTCTTCCGGACTCTGAGCTTTGGCCGGCAGAGCGCCCAGGGGTGATTTTTCCTTTGCCACTGAGAGCAGGGCGACCATTCCCATGGGAGCGGATTCAAGATCGCGAAGCAATGTAACGTTCAACTCCGCCGTGAAGTCCTTCGCTGCCTTGTTCTGACACGAATGCGAAGATCGGTAGTGACCGTGTTCCTGCACCGCTGTGAGGATGGTTTTCTGCAGTCGACTCTGCCCGTCGCCGCGCTCGCCTGAGATAAAAGCCGCCAGAGTTTTCCCCAGGACTTCCGCAGCGCTGCAACCGAAGAGTCTCAGGGCAGCATCATTGCAGCCGGTGACTTTGCCTTTAAGGTCGGTCGAGAAGACTGCGACTCCGCCGACTCCGGTCCTGACACCGGGAAGCTCCTGAGGCCGCGAATTGAGATTTACTGGTGGCATCCCGCGCGTTTGGAGTTGATCTTGACACAGCGAACAAGTGTTGGATTGAGGTATGCAGCTTCGGATGATCACGAAAGTAATCGCTGGGCAATCACGAACCGATGTAACGATTGTCTGAGGTTACCGAAGTAAGCTACTTAAATCCCGTTAACGGAAATAGCATTTCACTGAACAGATACGTCCCGAGGTGTGCCGGAAGTCACTTTCCTACGCCCCGGACGTAGTCTGCCGCCTTCCCTGTAACAGCGGTTTAAAACGCAATGTCGACTCGGACGAAGCTATTTGTCGGGATCACGGTCTCGCTCGGGATGGTGGTGCTGTGCTCCGCCTTGCGCAACTGGCAATCCGCTGACCAGACACGATTCCTGTGCTATCTGGCCGTGGCCGTCCTGGCCTCGAGTCTAAAGGTGCAACTGCCCGGCATAGACGGAACCATGTCGGTGAACTTCCTTTTCATTCTTCTCGGGGTGATGGAGCTGAGCCTGCCGGAGACGCTTGCAATCGGCTGCACGGCTACTCTGGTGCAGAGCGTCTGGCATGCGAGGAATCGACTGGATCCAGTCAAGGTCCTGTTCAACGTCTTCGGAATGATGGCGAACGCCAGCGCGCTCTGCTACGTCAGCTACCACTGGCTCGACGGGAGAGCGGGCGACAATAAGCCCATCCTACTGATGGTTGCGGCTCTGGTTTTCTTTCTGGCAAACACGCTGCCAATCTCCGTTGTGATTGCGCTGACGGAAAACAAATCGACCCGCAAGGTTTGGAAGGAGTGCTACTTCTGGTCGTTCCCCTACTACCTGGTAGGAGCGGCCGCGGTTGGGCTGGTAGGAATCATCAACCAGCGCGCGGGGTGGCAAACGTCTCTACTCGTATTGCCGGTGATTTATTGGGTGTACCGCTCGTATCGACTCTATCTAGGGCGCCTGGAAGCCGAGAAGGAGCGGGTAGAAGTCGAGAAGCGCCATGTGGAGCAAATTGCCTCGCTGAACATGCGCACCATCGAGGCTCTGGCCCTGGCGATCGAGGCCAAGGACCACACGACGCATACCCATCTGCAGCGGGTGCGGACTTACGCGGTGGAAATCGCCAAAGAGATCAGCCTCTCTGCGAACGAAATCGAAGCACTGCGCGCGGCAGCGCTCCTGCATGACATTGGCAAGCTCGCGGTGCCCGAGCACATCATCAATAAGCCCGGCCGTCTGACTCCGGAAGAGTTCGAGAAGATGAAGGTGCATCCGCTGGTGGGTGCGGAGATTCTCGATCGCGTTGCCTTCCCTTATCCCGTGGCGCCCATCGTGCGCTCGCATCACGAAAGATGGGATGGCTCGGGTTATCCCTTCGGCCTTAGCGGCGAACAGATTCCGATTGGAGCGCGCATTCTTGCGGTCGTGGACTGCATGGACGCTCTGGCCTCTGACCGGCAATATCGCCAGGCGATGCCGCTCGACCTAGCCATGGATCGGGTGAAGGAACGGGCAGGAACATGGTTTGACCCGAAGATTGTTGAGGTTCTGGAACGCCGCTATGTAGACCTGGAACGCATTGCGCAGACCTATGAAGACGGTTTCTTTCCTCGGGGATTCTCGCGGGAGCTGCGCGTGGAACGCGGCCTTGCTCCGGCGACGGGATTCGAGAAATGGGCAGACAACTCGCAGACCGACTCCGACTTCCTGACTTCGATCGCATCCGCCCGGCAAGAAGCGCAAGCGATGTTCGATCTGAGCCAGGACTTGGGAAACTCGTTGAGCCTGAGCGAAACGCTTTCCGTGTTATCGATGCGGCTCCGCAAACTGGTTCCCTACGATTCCATCGCTGTATTCGTGAACCGGAATGGCTGGCTGCTGCCGGAACTGGTGAGCGGCGAAAACTTTCGCGTGCTGTCGTCACTGAAAATCCGTATGGGCGAGGGCTTATGCGGATGGGTGGCGGAGAATTGCAAGCCCATCATAAACGGCAACCCGCAAGTGGAAACTGGCTACGCAACTGACCCGGAGAAACATGCAGTCCTGTCTTCGGCGTTGGCGGTTCCGTTGCAGGGACTTAATGGCGTGGTGGGCGTGCTGGCCATGTATCACGCGAATCCGGATGCTTTTACTCCGGACCACTTGCGAATTCTCCTGGCCGTGGCTTCCAAGGTAGCACTCTCGGTAGAGAACGCTCTGAAGTATCAGCAGGCGGAAAGTTCGGCGACCACGGACTTCCTCACCGGGCTACCCAATGCGCGCTCGCTGTTTGTGCATCTGGCGCAGGAGGTGGCGCGATGCCGGCGCATGCAGACCTCATTAGCAGTAATGGTCTGCGACATCGACGGGCTCAAGAAGATCAATGATTCTTTCGGCCATCTGGAAGGAGACAAATTGCTGCGTGACTTCAGCACGCGGCTGAAGGATGCCTGCCGCGGTTACGACTACGTTGCACGCATGGGTGGCGACGAGTTTGTGATCACTGCTCCCGGCCTCACTACCGAAGCTGTCGAGGAAAAGACAATTCGTTTGAATGAGGCGGCCATCGAAGCGGGGCGCCACACCTGCGGGAAAGATGTCGTTAGCCTGAGCGTCGGGACGGCTTTCTGTCCGGAAGACGGCTACGACGTGGAGGCTTTGCTGGCCGAGGCTGACCGGAGGATGTACTCCGTGAAGCAGACCCACCATGCGCAAGGTAGCGGCAAAAAAGTTTCCCTCGCGCAAGGGGCTTCAGGAGAATAAATGCGAAGCCTGAGATGGAAAATCGCCGGGCATGCTCTGGCTCTGCTCGCAACCGTTCTGCTCGGAGGATTGTTTTCCGCTACCTTGGTGCGCCTGGCACCAGGCTTCGATGTCGACGAACGGGAACTGGATCCGCACTTGAACGCGACGAGCGTGCAGGCCTTGCACGATGCCAGACATCAAGACGAAAGCGTCCTCCGGTTCTATTTCTCTTATATGAAACGAGCCGCGCATGGCGACTTGGGAACCTCGCTCGCTCTGGGGCAGCCCGTGCGCACGCTGCTGCGCGATCGCGCACCCCTCACGCTCCGGTTGCTGGCCGTGGGTCTTGGACTCGCATGGATGCTGACCTTGACCCTGGCGTTGAGTGCAGCGTGGCTTCGGCTTTCGGTTTACGACACGCTGACTACGGTAGTAAGCGGAACATTTCTGTGCCTTCCCGCCGCCGTGCTGGCATTGCTCTCGGTGCTATGGAATGTGCCCGGCTCGTTGGCGATTGCCCTGATTGTGTTCCCGCACACCTACCGGTATGCGCGAAATCTGCTTGTGAAAGCCTATTCCCGGCCTCACATCATCACTGCCAGAGCGAAAGGTTTGGGCGAGGCACGCATTCTTTTCTGGCATGTAGTTCCGGTGGTGACGCCGCAGTTGCTGGCCGTTGCCGGAGTGTCGGTGAGTCTGGCTGTAGGGGCGGCTATCCCTGTCGAGGCCTTGTGCGGGTTGGCCGGCATTGGACAACTGGCGTGGCAAGCGGCGCTGGCCCGCGATCTTTCACTACTGGTAAACATCACAATCCTCGTGACGCTAGTTACATTGCTGGCCAATTCCGGGGCAGATGTAATCGGTCATGTTATCCGAGGCCAGGAAGCATGAGCTTCTGGCGAAAACTTGCCTGCGTAGTGCTAGCGCTGGTGCTTGGAGCATCGCTGGCCGCGAACTGGCTGGCCCCTGCGGGATATGCCCGGCAGTATCGCGACGCAACCAATGCGCCTCCGTCGCGAACTCACTGGCTAGGCACAGACGAGATTGGGCGCGACCGCTTCGCCCGCGTGCTTTACGGAACTCGTATTTCGCTGCTACTGGCTCCGGCCGCAGCTCTGCTATCAACGCTAATGGCGGCGCTGATTGGAGGACTGGCGGGATACTTAGGTGGCATCTGGGCGCGCATGGCGATGGCAGTGACTGATTTGTTCATGTCGCTGCCCTGGTTGTTCCTGCTGATCACGGCGCGTGCGCTGATGCCGCTGAATGTTTCTCCGCTGGTCTCGGTCTTCGTAACGTTTCTCCTGCTTGGTCTTCTGGGCTGGACCGCCGCGGCTCGAGTGTTGTGCACTACCGCGGGTTCGTTGCGCGCTTCAGATTTTGTCCGGCAGGCGCGAGCGGCAGGGCTCCCCGGGCGAAAGCTGTTCTGGGTGCACGTCGTGCCGAACCTGAAACCCGTGCTCTACGCCCAGTTTTGGATTTCAATTCCGGTCTTCATCTTGAGTGAAGCCAACCTCGGAATCCTTGGGTTGGGTGTAGCAGAGCCGATGCCTTCGTGGGGAAGTTTGCTGAAAGAACTGGAAGGCTTGGTCTCGCTAGGCGAGGAGCCATGGAAGTTTGTCCCTTTGATCTTGCTGGTGGTGGTAGTGACATCGTTTCAGTTCTTGCTTTCCAGGCAGGAGGAGTTGGCAGCATGAAGAGCCACGGAGAAAAGCTAAAGCAGTCGATACATCCCAGCGGCAAGGCAGTCGCAGTTGCCCTGCTCTGCCTGGGGTCTTTCCTCGGGCACGCGCTGGCTCAAGACGGTGGCGAACTCAGGTTTTGCCTGCACTCGGAGCCGAAGACGTTTGATCCTCTCAAGGTGGATGATGACGCGTCGGGCGCGATCCGTTATTTGACGGGAGGAGTGCTGGTGCGGGTGAATCGCCAGACTCAAGAACTCGAGCCGGGGCTGGCGATGTCATGGAAAGTCTCGAAGGACGGGCGGCAGATTTCGTTCCGATTACGCAGTGGAGTCTCATTTTCCGACGGCACGCCGTTTTCCGCCGAGGACGTGGCTTACACCATTCAACAATTGATGGACCCGGCTTTGCATTCGTCGACGGGCGACTCTTTTCGCTCGGGTGCTGGCAATGTCGAGACCAAAGTGATTTCGCCCACGCAGATTTCGATCCGCTTTCCCGCCCCGGTCGCCGGACTGGATCGTCTGTTCGATTATGTGGCGATTCTTTCCGAGCGCTCGCCGAAAAGAGAAATGGCTGTGCTGGGCCCTTTCATGGTGTCCGACTATAAGCCCGGCTCCACCATCCTTCTGAAGCGCAATCCTTATTACTGGAAGACGGATGAGCAGGGACGGAAGCTGCCTTATCTAGATTCGATACGCCTGGACATCCAGCCCAACCGCGATGTCGAGATGCTGCGATTCAAGCGCGGAGAGCTCGACCTGATCAACTCTTTGGACACTGAGTATTTTGACAAACTGGCCGTGACCTCGCCCCAACTGGTTCACGATGCGGGTGCGTCGCTCGATAGCGAGCAACTCTGGTTCAACGAGGTAGCGAGGTCGCCGATTCCCGGGTACAAGAAGAACTGGTTTCGTTCAGCGATCTTCCGGCGGGCAATTTCGGAAGCTATTAACCGCGACGATTTAAGCCGCGTGGTCTTCCACGGACACGCTCAACCAGCGGTGGGACCGTTCTCGCCGGCAAATAAAATCTGGTTCAACAGCAAGCTGAAGCCCCAGAGCTACAATCCCGATGAAGCTCTGAAAGAACTACAAGCGGACGGCTTCCGCATGGAAAACGGCGCGTTGAAGGATAAAGACGGCAACGAAGTCGTTTTTTCCATAATCACGAACGCCGGCAACAAATACCGCGAGCGCATGGCAGTGCTGATCCAGGATGATCTGCAAAAGATCGGCATTCACGTAAACGTGGTTACGCTTGACTTCCCTTCCCTCATCGAGCGCATGACGCAGAGCTTCGACTACGAGGCCATCATTCTCGGCTTGACTAATGTGGATCTGGACCCGAACGGCGAGATGAACGTGTGGCTGAGTTCTTCGGAGAATCACCAGTGGAACCCGCAGCAGAAGACGCCCGAGACCACGTGGGAAGCCGAGATTGACCGACTGATGAGAGCCCAGGCCTCCTCGAGCGACCTGAAGAAGCGGAAAGAAGCCTTCGACCGTGTCCAGGAAATCGTGGTTGAACAGGAACCTTTTATTTTCCTGATCAACAAGAATGCACTCTCGGCAGTTTCGGCAGCAGTGCATGGCGCCGCTCCGGTAATTCTGTTGCCGCAAACCTTCTGGAACGCCGAATGGCTCACAGTGTCGGAGAAGTAGTCGAGCGTCGTTGCGCGAATTTATGCGGATCACACGAATCTGAACTTTAGGAACTACGAAGGCAAAAGATGGCGTCCGAGGCTCCGCAAAACGAGATTCTGCTGTCGGCGCAGCTCTCCGTGCGCTATGCCGGCAAACGGCCGGTTCTGCGCGACCTGCGCCTGGAAATCAGCCGCGGCGAAGTGCTGGGGCTGGTGGGACAAAGCGGTTCCGGCAAGAGCACGCTGGCCATGGCGATTCTCGGCCTTCTCGACAAGAAGCGTTCGCAAGCCGAAGGCACAATCCGGTTTCAGGATTCCGATCTTCTCCAGCTCTCAGAGCGCGAACTGCGCGGACTGCGGGGACGCGCCGTTGCCTTGGTCTTGCAGAGTCCCCTGTCCTCTTTGAATCCGGCGCTCAAGATCCGAACTCAACTCAAAGAAGCGTGGCGAGCACACGCATCGGGCACCAGTACGGACTGCAAGAACGCCATCCGCGCCGCCCTGCAAAGCGTTTCCTTGCCCGCCGACGATGATTTCCTGCGTAAGCATCCTTCGCAGATGAGCGTGGGACAAGCCCAGCGAGTGCTGATCGCGATGGCGGTGATGCATCGTCCCGCGCTGCTCATCGCCGACGAAGCTACCAGCGCCCTCGACGTAATTACCCAGTCCGAGATTCTGGCGCTGTTTCGCCAACTGAACCGCTCCACCGGGATGGCCATTCTCTACATCTCTCACGATCTGGCATCGGTCGCGGGGATTTGCGACCGCATCGCCATTCTTCATCAGGGCGAAATCGTAGAGTGTGGAACGACCAGCCAGATCTTCGCCAATCCCCAGCACGAATACACCCAGCGGTTAATGGCGGCGATGCCGCGATTCTCTCCCGCGAGCGAGCTGGCGGAAGAAAAAAGCGAAGCGGCCGCGGCGCGGTAAGCCGCGGTACCGGCACTGGGGTTTTTCAGTGCAAACCCTCACAAACTGCATCCTCGCGGACCCAAATGCTTTCCCGCGCCACGGTCTTGCCAGGTAACCACCGCTGGCGAACCGAGGTAATTGAGTGTGCGGGACAAACTGTCCCACGCCCCGCAGCGCAGGACAGAGTGGCCCAACTCGCTGCTCGCGACCCTTTTGATCTGCAATGATCGCAACCACTTACAAGGAATCGATTGGTATTGCCCGTGCACCACAGTAAGGCGGGTTAAGAAGAGTTTTGCGCCACATTCGTCCGGCGGAAGGTTCAGACTAACTATGTCGCTGACACTAGAACGAAAGAATTCGGACCGAGGCCAAAGCCATAGCGCAGCGTGGGGAAAGCGCTTGAGCACACTGTTGTTGCTGCTGGTTGCGGAGGCCGCTTTCGCACAAGGGGCAGGCGACGGACGGATGGTGGGCAAGTTCGCGCCCGACCTCGCGCCAGTTGTGGCGCGCGCCCATCAGGGCGCTGCGGCGAACGAGACCGTCGATGTGATCGTGCAGTACAAGCAGGTTCCGCAGTCGGCGCAAGAGGACCGAGTGCTGCGTCTTGGCGCCCGCTTGAACCACAGGCTCGGCGTGGTCAAGGGCATCGCTCTTACGATTCCGGCAAGCGCACTGCCTTCCCTGGAAGCCGACGCTGAGGTTCAATCGGTAAGCCTCGACCATCCTGTAAAAGCGATGGACGACTACACCAACGCCGCAATGAACGTTTCGGCAGCCTGGAACGCCGGCTACAACGGCGCGGGCATCGGCGTAGCGGTGATCGACAGCGGCATCAACGACTCCCATCCCGATCTGTGGGATTCGACCGAAAGCTATTCGCGCGTGGCTTACCACCAGGATTTCACCGGAACCAGCGTCCGCAACTCAAACGGCAAGCTGGTCTATGACCTTTACGGCCATGGCACGCACGTGGCTGGGATTGTCGGCGGAAACGGTTACCTGTCGAGTGGAACTTATTCGGGCGTGGCCCCGGCTGTGACGCTGATCGATCTTCGCGTGCTGAATGCGCTCGGGGTAGGCAGCGATAGCAGCGTGATCGCGGCCATCCAGCAAGCCATCAATCTACAGAACAAGTACAACATTCAGGTCATCAACCTCTCGTTGGGCCGGGCAATCTCGGTTGGATATGCGCAGGACCCCCTCTGCCAGGCGGTGGAATCGGCTTGGCAGAGCGGAATCGTCGTGGTCGTGGCCGCCGGTAACTATGGCCGGATCAGCGTGGACGGTAGCGACGGATACGGAACCATCACCGCCCCAGGCAATGATCCGCTGGTGATCACAGTCGGAGCGATGAACTCCATGGGCACATTTTCGCGCTCCGACGACCGAATGACCAGTTACAGCTCGAAAGGGCCCACCATGTATGACCACGTTGTGAAGCCTGACGTGGTGGCTCCGGGCAACCTGGTAGTTTCTCTCGACGATCACGGCAGCACCCTGGACACCCTGTACCCGGGCAATGAAGTCGCGGGCAACAACACCAACCATGATTATTTCAGTTTGAGCGGCACCAGCATGGCGACTCCCGCGGCAGCCGGCGCCGTGGTTCTGCAGCTGCAACAGCATCCGTGGATGAGTCCAGACCAGATTAAAGCGCGCCTGATGAAGACCGCTTACAAGGCTTTCCCTACCTCCTCCACGGCCGCCGATCCGATCACGGGACAAACCTACACCTCCTACTATGACCTCTTCACGGTTGGTGCAGGCTATCTCGATGTGCAGGCTGCGCTCAACAATAACAATGTGGCGCCCTCAACGGTGGGAGCGGCACTATCGCCGACCGCAGCCTACAATTCTGCGACTGGAACAGTGACGCTTTCTAACGGCAACTCGGTAATAGCGGGCAACTCGGTAGTGTGGGGTTCTTCTGTGGTCTGGGGAGCCTCGGTAGTTTGGGGTGCGAATGTATCCGGCAGTTCCGTGGTTTGGGGCTCCTCGGTGGTCTGGGGCAGCAGCAGCATGACAGGCTTTAGCGTGGTGTGGGGTTCAACGACGGATTTCGCCGACAGCGTGGTTTGGGGCGCGGCCTCGCTCAGCTCCGACGCAGCTTTGGCCACCATCGTAGGGGAACAGTAAACAAAAGGCCGCCTGCACAGGCGGCCTTTGACTTTACTTCTTCTCGAAAGCTAGTTCGGCATGACCACCGTGTCGATCACGTGGATCACGCCATTTGATTGGAACACATCTGGAATGGTCACCAGCGCCGTCTCACCCTTCTCATCTTTCAACATGATGTGGGTGCCGTCATGCAGAGACGCCCACAACTTGCCACCTTCCACGGTCGTCAGTTCCGCCGTCCCGTTGCCCTGCTTAATCTGTTTCTTCAGGTCCGACGCGCTCCACCGTCCAGCAACCACGTGATAAGTGAGCACCTTGGTTAACATGGTTTTGTTCTCCGGCTTCAAGAGCATGTCCACGGTTCCAGTCGGCAGTTTTGCGAAAGCTTCATTGGTGGGAGCGAACACCGTGAATGGCCCCGCACTTTCCAGCGTTTCTACCAAGCCGGCAGCCTTCACCGCAGCCACCAGAGTGGTGTGATCCGCGGAATTCACCGCGTTCTCGATTATGTTCTTGGTGGGATACATTTCCTGCCCGCCGACGACCGGATTCTTCATCCCGGCCATGGCTGAAGTCACGGCGATGGCAACCGTTGCCAGCACAACTGCAAGTTTCCTGTTCATAGTCGTTATCCTTATCATCCTTACCCTTATCGGAATTTAGCTTCTCGACCTTCCTCTACAGTACGAACCGGACATGGATTTGGATTTATCCGAGGGCGTGCGGCAGGATGGGCTCAGATCGTTTGCTTTCGGAAGGTAAAAAGCCTAGATTTGACCGCGCGTGCACGGTTCAACAGGATTATCGAGTAGGAAAGTGGAGTAGCGAAGCGGCAATCCTGAACGTTTCAGATAGTTAGGTGCTCAATGCGAAACCGCTTGTTCCTGATTTGCGTCCTTGGAATATCCTGCGCTTCGTGGGCACAAGGCGATCGAGCATCCTGGATCAATTTGAGCACTCTGTATCCGGGAGAGAAGATTCAAGTCGTCGAAATGAACTCGAAGAAGCATTCCGGAACCTTCGTGAATTTCTCTGAAGCTGCAATTGTTTACCAGGACGATGCAGGTGGACAGACCATCCCGAAGGGAGACGTTCGCCGTGTAAGACTCATGGAAAACAAACACCATTTGCGCAACGCCGTCATCGGCGGCGCCGTGGGTGCCGGGGTAGGAGCCGGAATAGGTGCAGCGACCTACCAGCCATGTCAGGCCCCATCGTTCTGCCTTCCATCCCTAGGCCGAGGCGCACATGCTGCAATCGGCCTGTCAATCGGTCTCCCGGTGGGCGCTGTGGTCGGATTTTTCTTGCCCAGCCACCACACTATTTACAGCGTGAACTAGAAACTAGCGTGGACCCGATCAGAACGCGCACCGCCGACCTCGCCGACGCCGAAAACATTGCGCGCCTGGTGAACGCTGCCTTCCGCCCTGAGCGCTTCTTCAGCGACGCGGACCGCACCAACCCAGACAAAGTGCGCGAACTTCTCCAGAAGGGAAAATTCCTGCTCGTCGAAGAAGCCAGCGTCCTGGTCGGCTGCGTTTATGAGGAAGTGCGCGGCGATCGAGGATATTTCGGCTTGCTCGCAGTCGATCCCGCGCGACAACGAGCCGGTATGGGTTCGAGCCTGGTCAAGGTGGCCGAAGAACACTGCCGTGCCGCCGGCTGTCTTTTCATGGACCTGACGATCGTGAATCTGCGCAAGGAACTCCACGGATACTACCGGCGGCTCGGATACGTCGAAAACGGAACCCTCCCTTTCCCTGACGATCAGCATTCTCCGAAGCTGCCATGCCACCTGGTCAAGATGTCCAAACCCCTGAGCTAGAAGGACAACGGCTTCGAGAATCGATCCGGGATCCTCCCATCCCATAGCCTCACCGCCCCTCCAGACATGCCAAATTGACGGTTTTCTCTTGTCCCGCGCCCTACCGCGTTCTGCCCGTCAGCCCAGCCAGAAGCCGCTTTCCAGTCAAATTATTAGCCGGAATTCCGCGGTTTTCGGGCTACAATACCAATGCTGGACGGAAGGCTTGGGTTTTTCCGCGGCCTCTTAGCCATGTGGGTCGGCACTGGCACTTAGGCTGGAGTGGCGCTCTCAGCGCTCTCACTCGGAAGGAGATGATATGACGAATCGCATACTTATAACGCTTCTGTTGTCCATGGGGATGGTGCTGCCCACGTTCGCGCAGCAATCTTCGAATCAAAACGCTTCGGCATCACAATCAGTGAGCGCCGGCAGCGATGATCACCTGCAGTCTCCCCGGCCCCCGGATTTCTGGGATGGCGATGAGCCCAGTCTCACCTGGCTGATCCTGCATCCCTTCGCCAGCAAACAGTACGTTCGGCGCCATGTTCAGCCCATCCAGGATCGGGTCAACGAACTCGATCAGATCACCGCAGATAACACCAGAATGATCCGCGACGTCGATACCCGTGCCCAGAAGGGCATTCAGATGGTTTCCGACAAGACCAGCCTTGCCGATGAACACGCGCAAGACGCTGCCAACAAAGCTCAAACGGCTCACCAGACACTGGCCTCCCTCAACACCCGCGTCGCCAGCGACGAGACCGCAGTCGGAAACATCGATCAGTACAAGTCCGGCGCCCAGACCGAGATTCGTTTCCGTCCCGGCCAGACCGTGCTGAGCAAACAAGCCAAGGACGCGCTCGACGATCTAGCCGCTCAACTTAAGGACCAACATGGTTACATCATCGAGGTCCAGGGCTTCTCTTCCGGTCGCGGCCAGGCCGCAATCGCCAATTCCAAAAAGATGGCGGATTCCGTGGAGCGCTATCTGGTGTTGAACCACGAGGTTCCGGCCTACCGCATCTTCGTGATTGGCTTGGGCAACACTCCCGAGGAAAAGCGCACCGTGGGTACCCGCATCGAAGTGAGTCTGCTGAAAAACGAATTCGAGCAGGCTGCTAAATAATATCGAGAGCGCAGTCGTTTACCAGCGGCTAGATATTAAGTCAACTACGCCGTGACTGCATCGGAGGTAGCCATGCGAGGATTGCTCCAGCCCCTTTGCATCGTATTCTTCCTGTTGATTTGCTGCGCGCTCCTGGCCCAGAATCCCTCGGCCCACAATAGCGGCCAACACCATCAGGTTCAGAACATTGTTCTGGTTCACGGCGCCTGGGCAGATGGTTCCGGCTGGAAAGGTGTCTACGACATTCTTGTCAAGGAGGGCTATAACGTCAGCATCGTCCAGGAGCCCGAGACATCCTTCCAGGAAGATGTCGCCGCCACAAGGCGCGTCCTTGCGCTCCAGAATGGTCCGTGCATTCTAGTCGCTCACAGCTACGGCGGAGCCGTAATCACCGAAGCGGGGACAGACTCGTCGGTTGCCGGCTTGGTGTACATTGCGGCCCACATGCCGGATGCAGGCGAGAATGAGTCTGACGACGGAAAGCGTTTCCCCAGCGACCTCAGTAAGTCTGGCGCCCTAAAGATGACACCAGATGGCTTCACTTACCTCGACCCGGCGCAGTTTCATGAGTACTTCGCTGCCGACCTGCCTGCGGAGCAGGCTGCCTTAATGGCGAAGTCGCAGGTACTGAACAAAGCTGAAAATTTTAAAGCAGTCATTACCACGCCCGCGTGGAGAAGCAAACCGAGTTGGATGTTAGTCGCCGGAAGCGACAGAGCCATCAATCCCGATCTCGAACGCTGGTACGCTACCCGAGCCAAAAGCCACAAGGTTGAAGTCCCAGGCGCCAGCCACTCGGTCTACGTCTCCCACCCAAAAGAAGTTGCAGCCCTGATCGAAGAAGCTTCGTCACAAGTTCGGTAGAAAATTGATCTTGATCTCTCCACTTCTCTGGAAACTTCAGTGACGTTAGTGACCAGGCCAGCACTTTCGGGCCGTTGTTTTCTCTCCCGATTGGAGGAGAATGCTGGAAACGGCGCGACCTGAGCCGCGTCCGCAACATCCAACCTGTGTGGGTGAAAAAGCGAACAGAGAGGCCAGCATGAACATAGGCGAACCGGCGAATCACGAAAAGAATTCTCTTCTAGCAGGGCAAAAGTCCGGAGCGGCGCAGGATGAAAATGCAGACGAGGCCCGAAGAATCCGTCGCCTGCAAGTCATGATGAGTATGGTAACGTCGGTGATCAGCCAGGATCCCGGCCTCACGGTAGAAGAGGCCTCCGAGCTCGCGGCCGGCGCCAAGCGAGCCGCCCTCGCCATGTTTCCCGACAAAGAACTCGCCTACGATCTTCTTTACAAACCCCGCCTGCAGCGGCTAATGCGCGAGCGCTTTCGCCTGCAATAAGCTGTTGGCAGGGTTGTTATCCTGGGGCGGGCGCTTTCTGCGCCGAAGGATCCGGGCGATTTGCCCGATGTGTCGCGTCCTTTGCAACGCAATAATCGCGCGTTCAGCTCGCTCCCTAATTCTTATTCATCCACCACCGAATTCCTTAACGTCCCCACGCCTTCCACACTGATCTCCATCACATCTCCCGCGACAACCGCTCCAACCCCTTGCGGCGTCCCCGTAGCAATGAGATCCCCCGGAAACAGCGTCATAACTCGAGCGATGTACCGGATAACCACATCCAGCGGAAAGATGAAATCCCGAGTATTCCCCAATTGCCGGACCGCGCCATTGACCCGTGTCTCCACCGCAACTCCGGCCCAGGGATCAAGGTCCGTTCCCTCCACCACCACCGGCCCCACCGGACACGAAGTGTCAAAACCCTTGGCCCGCGCCCATTGTCCATCTTTATTCTGCCAGTCGCGCGCCGTCACATCGTTCAGGCACGTGTAGCCGAGGATATACGGCCTCACGTCTTCATCTGCCGGCGGCTGATAGCAAGTCTTGCCGATCACGACACACAGCTCGCCTTCATAATCCACGCGCTCCGAGCTTTTCGGCCGCCGCACCACGCCGCCCGGCCCCAGTAGCGCTGAGCTGGGCTTGAAGAATAGCAGCGGCTCCTTCGGCACTTCGTGACCAAGTTCCGCGGCGTGTTCCCGATAGTTGCGGCCCACGCACACAATCTTCGAAGGCCGTACGGGAGGCAGCAGCGCCGCCTCCTCCAGCGCAATCGGTTCGATCCGGCGCGTGCGTAAACCCTCCACGTCGCCGTCGGACTCCTCCGGAGCCGTCAGCAGAACTCGCACGATCGCCTCGCGTCCCGCAACCGGCTCGACCAGCCCGTAGTGCACTTCACCATTCAGTTGAAAGCGGCAATATTTCATCGCAATCTATCTAATCACGAGAGGTAGAAATCAGGCGAGAATTTTTCCACAGAAATTGTCGATAATGAGTGCTCCCAGTCGACTACTAGATGAAAAGGCCAAGGAGGCCAAGATATGCAATATCTTCTCTTGATTTATGGAAACGAAGCCCACTGGGGCAAAGCTCTCAGAAACCGAGCGGAACGCGATCTCCAACGAGTACATGGACTTCACCAAAAGCATGGCTCAAAGCGGCCATTTGAGAGGGGGCAATGAGCTAAAGCCCATCTCCACCGCGACTACCGTGCGATTGCGGGACAAGAAACGCCTGGTCACCGACGGTCCCTTCGCCGAAACCAAGGAACAACTCGGCGGCTACTATCTGGTTGAGGCGAAAGACCTGGATGAGGCAAATTGGCCTCGCGGCCCGCATCCCGTCGGCCCGCTGGGGATCAATCGAAGTCCGGCCCATCAATCCTCATGACATGCCCTAGCTGTATGTCGGCCTCTCCGGCTACCCTCGGTGCGGGTAGCCGGATGATCGAGCACATTCCCGGCGATCGTCAGCTAATTCTCGCGGCCTTTATCTGTCTTCTTGACAGCTTCGACCTCGCTGATGCTGCAGGGGCATTTTAGATTAGCGGAGAACCTACGGCACCTTCTCGCTCGCTTCCTCCGACCGCGCACTCTCGTTGTGACGCAAATCCACTGCCGACACCGAATAAAAATACGTTTGCCCCGAAACCACCTGCGCATCGCGAAACGCCGGCATCTTCACCGGTTCTGGATTCACTTTAACCGGCGCGCCACCTTCCTCGTGACGGTAAATGTTGTAGCCATCAAGGTCCGCGTCGGTCACCGGCGCCCAGATCAGATCGATAAACGGCTGCTGCCCCGGCCCGGAAAACACCGCTTGCAACCCCGTAGGCACCGCAGGCGGAAACACATCGTCGGCAAAGACCTTTACCTCAGGCGTGTCGTCACCCTCAATCGACACTTCCGGCTTTCCCGGCTGCGCAATCGCCGTAAGAGTGCTGGCGCGGTAGTAGTAGGTTTTCTCCCACTCGAAACTCTGATCTGTGAGCGAAAGATTCTTCTCGACCCCAGCATCCCGCTCGCCCACTAGAATCTCCTGCGCGCTGCTTTCCAGCCGCCGATAAATGCGATAACTCCTGCGGATGGAGGTGGGAGCCGTCACAGACAAGAGCGCTCCACTCCACGTCAGTACCACGCCCTGCGCGGTAACCTTCGCGCCGAAATCGGTTGGCGCTGGCAACGCTTCGCCCAGCGGAACATGCACTTGATTGGACAACCCTGAAGCCCGGCCGTCCCGGTTCAATACTTCGACGGCGTAGGTCGCTGTGCCGAAGACATCGCGAACCCGCAGTTCCGGCGGTAAAGTGTCGGTATACCTCGCCGTCAACTTCTGTCCGCCCACCGCATTCTTGGTCGCGAAATCCACCGGTGGCGCCGCGTCGCCCACGGGCTTGTCACACTTGGCCACAACCGGATCAAGACTCCGGCAAATATTGGTCTTTCCCAAATAGCGCACCCTCTGCCGGTCTACCGTCCGCGCCGGAATTGTCCAGGTAAGCGTGACTTTGTCGCCTTTGCGCGCGGCCCGCAAGTCCGAAGGTGGTCGCGGCAACTCCAGCGAAGGCGGCATCGGCGCGCCAATCGAAGCGCACCCGGTCAGCCAAACCAAAGCCGCCAGCGCCAACCATTCTCCTCGTAGAAGCTTCATGCGTGGAAACAACAAGACTACATCAGTTGCTGGGCCGCCGTTGGCAGACCCCGTTGCCAGGCCGCGCTGCCAGATCCTACTTCGCCAGCCGGTTGTACTTCTGCAACACCTCCCGCAGTCGATCATGAGGCAACGCCACGACAGTATGCCCGTCCACACCGGTCATCGTTTTTGCGGCAACCATTGCATTCACCACCGCCTCCTCCGTGGCTTGCACTGTCGCCAGAAAAACCGGATTGATGTCATCATTGGGCAGCATACTGATTTGAGTGGCCTTGCTAGCCAACGCCGCTCCTCCATTCGCCGTAGAAAAAGCGATAAAGATGTCCCCCGACCCATCGCCGGAATAACTCCCATCCCTTCCCAGCCCCAGCGACACCCTCTTGACCACCCGCTTCAACTGTGTCGGAATCAGCGGAGCATCCGTTGCCACCACAACGATGATCGACCCCACATCATCATCCCAGACCTTCGGCCCTCCGATTTCCCGTCCCACCGGCACACCCGCAATCCGCAACTGATCGCGCTGTCCATAATTGCACTGCACCAGCACTCCTACGGTGTATCCGCCATATTTGGCAGCCAACCGTCGCGAAGCAGTGCCAATGCCGCCTTTGAATTCGTTGCAAATCATTCCCGTCCCGCCGCCCACATTCCCTTCTTCCACCGCACCGCTGTGAGCGCTATCCAGCGCATGAAAAACATCCTCGGGCGTCACGTGAAATCCATTCGTATCGTTCAGGTAGCCATCCCAGGTTTCCGCCACAACCGGTAAAGACCACGAATAGCCTTCTTTGTCAGGGCCGCCGTGTTTCAAGCGCCAGGCGATCACGGAATCGCGCACCGTCCCCACGCTGTGCGTATTCGTGATCATCACCGGACCCTCAAGAAATCCCGACTCCTCAACCCATGTCGTCCCGGTCATCTCGCCATTGCCATTCAGCGTGAACCATCCGGCGAACACCGAATCGCTCGACTCTTTTCCGCGCGGAAACACCGCAGTCACCCCCGTCCGCACCGGTCCCGTGCCCACCTTCAAAGCTCCGTCTCCGGAGATCAAAGTTGTGTGGCCGACTTCCACGCCTTTGACATCGGTAATCGCATTCAGCGGCCCTGTTACTCCATCAAAAGGCACTCCCAGATCGCGCGCCCGAGGACTAGCCTGGCCACCGGCAAAAGGGACGAGAACTGCCCAACCCGCCAAAAAGATAAAAACCGCACATATCTCTTTCCGCATCATGGCCTCCACAGTATCAAATAGTTTCCATTCGCGGCTGGGAATTGTCCCACATCTGGAATGACGATTTCATCTAGTGAACCCGACGTCTTGACAATCGCGCACACCGGGAAATAAAGTTGCGAACACTGTTGCCGTTCAGTCGCGCCGTTCATACCGCAAGCCTGGCGCACCCAAGTGCATCAAAAGGAGCGCGCAATGCGCCGTTTAACGCGTGCGGTAATGACCGTCCCGCTTCTGTTCACTCTCGTCCAAGCACAGTCCTCCACCACTTCCCTCCGAGGAACCGTTTCCGATCCACAGGGCGCGATCCTGCCCGACGCCACCGTAACTCTTTCCAACCCCGGCACAGGTTTTTCCGAATCGAAGAAAACCGACCGCGATGGTATCTATCAATTTCTCCAGCTTCCTCCCGGAACCTACACCCTCACCGTAACCAAGGCTGGATTCACCACTCTGAAAGAGAGTGACCTGCAACTCCTGGTCAACGTCCCGGCGACGTCGAACATTTCCATGCGCGTCAAAGGCGAAGTAAGCGTCGTCGAAGTCACTGGCGAAGGCGTGCAAGTCAATAGTCAGGACGCCACCATTGGCAACGCTTTCGGCACCGCCCAGATCGCGGCGCTGCCCTTCGAAGGCCGCGATCCCACTCAGATTCTAAGTCTGCAACCCGGCGTCACTTTCGTCGGAACCAACGTGAACCAGGATCAGGACAGCCGCGGCGGATCGGTCAGCGGCGCCCGCAGCGATCAAACCAACATCACCCTCGACGGCATCGACGACAACGATCAGGTCAAAGGTTACGCATTTCAGGGAGCTCTGCGTTCCACCCTGGATTCCTTACAGGAGTTTCGCGTCACCACCAGCAACTCCAACGCCGATGAGGGCCGCTCCTCCGGCGCGCAAGTCGCATTAGTCACCAAAGGCGGCACCAATTCTTTCCACGGAACCGCCTACGAGTACAACCGCAACAACGTTGGCTATGCCAACGACTGGTTCAATAAGCAGGCAGAATTGGAATCCGGCCTGCCGAACGTTCCCGGCCAACTGATCCGCAACACTTTCGGTGCAACAGTCGGCGGCCCCATCCGCAAAGACCGCATCTTCTTCTTCCTGGCGTACGAAGGTCAACGCACCCGGGAAAATACTCAGCTAACGCAGACGGTGCCCAGCGGCAATCTCCGCAACGGCATCATGCAATACCTCTACTGCCCCAACCCTAACCCCAACAGCACGACGTGCCCAGTCGCAGATCAGGTTGAGACTCTCACCGCTACCCAACTCGCCGGCATGGACACGGTGGCCGCAGGAAAAGGAAACTGTCCCTGGGTCACTTCAGCGGGTTGCGGCCCAGATCCCAATGTCGAAGCACTTTTCAATCAATACCCTCAACCCAACTCCACCGCCGTAGGAGATGGTTACAACTTTGTGGGTTACACCTTCCCCGCGCCCACGCCCGGTGCCCTCAACACCTACGTCGCTAAATTCGACTTCAACATCAATCAAAACCAGCACGTATTCGTGCGCGGCGGAATGCAAGGCGACAGCACCGGATCTGGACCCGAGTTCCCCAACCAGCCCCAAAGCCTGGTATCCACCAATACCAGTAAAGGCGTGATCGCCGCCTACACTGCAACCCTGCGCACCAACCTCATCAACAATTTCCGTTATGGGTTCATCCGCGAGGGAACCGGTACCATCGGTCAAATTGCTCAACCCTACGTCCTGTTCGGCAACGGACCAACTCCTCTCTACGCTCTAACCAACACCACCCAGGTGAATGTCCCGGTGCACAATTTCGTAGATGACGTGGCCTGGGTGAAAGGCAAACATACAATCGGATTCGGCGCCAACCTTCGAATCGTCACCAACAACCGCAGCTCCAATGAAGATTCCTTCCCCTATGCCCGGATCTACGACCTCTGGCTCGGACCCGTCGGAAAGGTTGCGGGCTCTGGTGGAAGTCTCGATCCCGCGGCCTTCGGCTATCCAGCAGTCGATTCAAACACCTTCCAGACCGGCTACGACTGGCCCGTCATGGCCCTCACCGGATTGCTCGATTCCTCCTACTCGAACTACAACATCACCAAAGAGGGCAACGCTCAGCCTGTAGGCTCGCCCGCAGTCCGCCATTTTCTCGCTCACGAATTTGAAACCTACATTCAGGATTCCTGGCACGCCACTCCACAGTTGACGCTAACCTACGGCTTGCGCTACACGCTCTTGCAGCCGCCGTATGAGACCACCGGAACTCAAGTGGCGCCTTCGATCAGCCTCGAAAACTTTTTTCAGAGCCGCTCCGCCGCCATGCTGGCCGGGCAAACCTACAACCCGCTGGTCACCTTCGCCCTCTCCGGACAAGCCAACGGCCAAGCCCCGTACTGGGCCTGGGATTACGGCAACGTCGCGCCCCGTCTCGCCTTCGCCTGGTCTCCCAAACCCGAGGGCGGTTTCTGGAAGCGCCTGTTCGGCGACTCAGGCAAGAGTTCGATTCGCGGCGGCTACGGCATGTATTACGATCACTTCGGTCAAGGCATCGTCGACAGCTTTGACAGAAACGGTTCCTTTGGATTGACCACATCCATCGCGAACCCCATCGATGACTTCACTGTCGACACGTCGCCGCGTTTCACCGGTCTCTACAACATCCCGTCCGCACTAATCGCTCCGCCTCCAACCGGAGGATTCCCTCAGACCCCGCCAGTAGGGCTTCCCTACGGTGCAACAATTTACTGGGGACTCGACGACCGAATGAAAACTCCGTACTCCCACGTCTTCGATTTCTCGATCAGCCGCGAGTTCCCTCACAACTTTGTTCTCGAAACCTCCTACATCGGGCGCCTCGGCCGCCGCCTCCTGCAGGAAGAAGATCTGGCCATGCCCCTGGACATC
>DATHMS010000030.1:0-5277 GCA_035486795.1 Candidatus Sulfotelmatobacter sp.
GTTTGCCCGCACTCTCGCCTACCAGTTAGTCAACGTCTACGCGCTAAGGATGGCGGGAGTATTCATGTTTTCGACCTGCACGCTCGCGATCCGCATCGGGATTTTCCCACGCTGGATGGCGCTTCTCGGCTACGCGTCGGCGCTCTTTCTGCTCCTGAGCATCGGACGTTTCGGCTGGTCCCCCCTGGTCTTTCCGCTGTGGACGCTGATGATTAGCGTGTATATCCTGTTTGAAAAGCTTCGGTCCGCGGCAGCGTGAGAGTTTGCTTGCAGGCCCTCTACGGTCCAGGAACACGCTACTATCCGCCCGCTCAGGGCGCGCCGGAACCGCCTCATTTAGGCATGAACGAGAGCACTCCTAGCACGGCTCCAGCGAAAACCAGAAGCGCCGGATTGATCTTGTACTGCAGCAGGATCAGCAGGACGCCAACCGCAATGGCAGCCGTTTCCACGCCGAAGATTGCGCCTTTCGCCATGGTGAAGCAGCCGGCTAGCAGAAGGCCGATCGAGACCGGCGCAAGTCCCTGCTGAATGGAAGTCCGCCACGGCCATCTCTCGAGCTTCTTCCACAGTCGGGCGACAAGGAACGCGAGCAACGCAGTAGGCCCGAAAAAGGCAACTAATACAGCGAGAGCGCCGAGAATTCCGCCCGCCCACTGCCCGATGGCCACGATCATCATCATGTTGGGGCCGGGAGCCATCTGCCCCACGCTGTAAAGGTGGATCAACTGTGGGAAGGTAAGCCATTTGTGCACTTCGACGGTCAGGATCTTCATCTCTGGAAATGCGGCCATGCCGCCGCCAACGGTGAGTAGCGACAGATACGCAAAAACACGAACAAGAGCGGGGATCTGGTTCATTGAGCGACACTCTCTTTCCGCTTGTTGCGAGGCCTATGGAAGAGGATCGCCAGCAGACCGACGCCTATCAGCGTTCGCGGCACAGACTGGTGCAAGCGGTTGACGGCTATCACGGTGAGTGCGATGAAAACAAAGTCAAACTTGCCTGCAAGCGACTTCTTGCTGAGCCCCGCAACAGTAGACAGGATCAATCCAACTGCTGCAGCTGCCACCCCTTTCAGCGCGGCAGTGATCCAGATATGGTCTCCGTGGATGCGGTAGAAGATGCCGACGATGTACATGAGTACTGCGCCCGGCAAGCAGATGCCGAAGATCGCGGCGAGTGAGCCCAGCGCGCCGTGCAGCTTTTCCCCTACCAGAACAGCCATGTTGGTGGCGTTCAGGCCGGGAAGGCTCTGGCTGATGGAAAGCATCTCGACGAATTCCTTGTCATTGACCCAATGCCGCTTGGTCACGAGGCTGCCGCGCAGGTAAGGTACGACACCGCCGAAGCTGGTGGCTCCGATGATCAGGAACTCGAGGAATATCTGGCCAATCGAGGCTTGAGCTACCACCGGACCAGCGCTGGCTGCGGCTTCCAGGGCGGGGTTTGCGACGTCACTCATGGCTCTGGGGCTCGTTGCCCTTGAGCCGGTACACCATGCCCGTCTTGGTTACGCCGAGCGCGAGCCAGTCCTTCACGTCCTGCTGAAGGGTTATATAGAACTGCGCGCAGAGCTTCTTCGGCTTTTCCGCTACGGACTCTTTGCGATCGAACTTGACCTGGAAAGCGAACTCTCCTACAAGAGACTTATGCTCGCCGCGGGTGCGCCACAATCCGATATCGCACTTGGCAACGACGCCTTTGCCGAAGTCCAGTTGACCAAGAGGAAGCAGCACCTCCTCAACGATGCCTTCGTTCACGAGGCATATTTTCTCGTCGTCGGACTTCTTGATGGCGGCTAGCGCCGGGAATACTCTCACGAGAGTAGCCATGGAGGTCCGATCTGCCTCGTGCATCTGGCTCAATCCGAATTGGCAGTTGTGCGAGTAGAGGAGGCGATATCCGCCGAGCTGGTCCTTCAGCGGCAACGCCTCCGCTTTGAACTTGATGCGGTACTTGCCTGCGATCTTGGGCCGGACATCCAGCGCAGTTGCCGTTTGCTCATCAGGGTGACGGAACTTAAACACGATTTCGGGATCGCCCACAGGAAAGCCATCCAAATAGGAGACCCGCCTGCGCAAGATGAACGCGTTGTTGTAGAGACGGAAGTCGGGCGTATCGCCGAAAATGATCTCCCGGATTTCTGGTCTTAGCCCAGCCTCACGGTCCTCTATGAAACCGACACCAAGCTTCTTCGCTGTACGCTGCACGATCTTGCCGAAATCGCGGAAGCTCTGCACCGAATCGAAGCGGTCGGGCTTCAGGATGAGCTTGGCTTCCAGATATTGCACACGATCAAGGGGCGTCCCATCGGTGTAGCTGGTTGTGGTGGCTGCAGCCGTATCGGATTGAGCGCCGATGGCGGCCTTTTTAGGCTTGTCCTTCTTGCTGTCATTCTTCTCTTTGTTTTTCGCCATAATCTCTCCTAGAAGCGCACATTCTCTTATGGCCTGAGCCCCAGGAGCGATGCGTCTGTCGATGAACTACGCCTGCCTCGTGATCTTGACAACTGTCAAATCTGCTAGCGTGCACGAACTTGTCAGCTTTGCATGAGCTGCAGCGACGGCAAAACAGACCAAAGCGGCGGCTCAGCTTCTGCCACGCCGTAGCGTCGAGTCCCCCCATGCTTCTCAAGGCTGTCTCTCGCGGGCCTTCAACTGGTCGAGATTCCAGCCATTCTCCTTCAAGCCTTTACTGATTCTGGGGCTGGCTTCTCGAGGTGTCCGCCGAATTCATAACGCATTGCGGACAGAAGTTTGTCCGCATAGTCCCCTTGGCCACGCGAACTGAATCGCTCGTAGAGCGCCGTTGTAAGAACCGGAGTCGGCACTCCCTCATCAATACCGGCTTTGATCGTCCACCTGCCCTCGCCTGAATCGGACACCCTGCCCGAGAACTTCGCAAGGTTTGGATCTTCAATCAATGCAGACGCAGTCAAGTCCAGCAACCATGAGGCGATTACGCTGCCGCGTCGCCATACCTCGGCAACATCGGGGAGGTTGAAGTCGTACTGATAATGTTCAGGATCACGCAGAGGGGTTGTCTCGGCATCGATCTCCTGCTTCGCTCTTCCCACATTTGCAGAACGCAGAACTCCCAGACCTTCGGCATAGGCCGCCATGATGCCATACTCGATTCCGTTGTGCACCATCTTGACGAAGTGGCCAGCACCGTTCGTTCCGCAGTAGAGATATCCTTGTTCCGCTGTGCCACCAGTCTTTTCGCGACCTGGCGTGCGAGATATGTCGCCAATGCCGGGGGCGATCGTCTTGAAGATGGGATCGAGATGCTGCACGGCCTCGGCGGGGCCTCCGATCATCATGCAGTAGCCGCGCTCTAAACCCCAGACTCCGCCGCTGGTCCCAACATCCACGTAGTGGATTCCCTTGGGAGCGAGTTGCTTTGCACGACGGATGTCGTCAACGTAGTAGGAGTTGCCACCATCGATCAGGATGTCCCCCGATTCAAGATAAGGTGCAATGTCAGCAATCGTGTTGTCCACGAATGCGGCTGGGATCATCAACCATACGGCCCGCGGTCTTTCCAGGTTTTTCACGAGATCCTGGAGCGATGACGCTCCGACAGCCTTATCTTTCACCAAATCGTCAACCGCTTGTCGCGACCTGTCGAAGACTGCACAATTATGACCGGCCTTAATAAGACGCCGGACCATATTGGCTCCCATTCTTCCAAGACCAACCATTCCGAGTTGCATATATCACCTCATGTTGCCAAAAGAAATTGGTGCGACCGACGGACTCTTGCACCGGAGGTTTTCATAACCAGCCGCCTCCAAGAGCGGTATACAACTCCACGTAAGTTTGCAATTCGCTGTTCCATGCCTGCGCGAGGCTCAGTTCTGAAGTGAAGTACTGTTGCTGAGTCACGAGTACCTCAAGAAAACTTGTATAACCGCCCAGGAAGCGCACATTTGCCAGCCGCGCCGCTTCTGCGTATGTCGCGGTCTGATCCTGCAGCTTTATGCGGAACTGTTGCGATTGCTGGTAGCCGACCAGGCTATTCGAAACGTCTCCGAACGCCTGCTGCACCGTTTGTTTGTAAAGCAATTCCGCTTCATCCCTCTGAGCCCACGCAAGCCGATAGCTCGCACGGATGCGGCCTCCTTCAAAAATGGGTTGCGCGACTTGTCCCGCTGCAGCCCAGGCGGCTGTCGTTGGTCCACCCAGGAAACTCTGCAAAGACGAGCTTTCGACTCCAAAGGCGCCGGTCAAGGAGAACTGAGGGAAAAACGCCGCTTTGGCCACCCCGACGTTGGCATTAGCCGCAACCAGCTCTTCTTCAGCCTGACGCACATCTGGTCGGCGCTCAAGAATTGCCGAGGGAAGACCGGCCGGTACTTCGGGCATATGGGGTTGTGCGGTAAGGGCAATGCCCCGTGCTATTGGTCCGGGATTTCGGCCTAGCAGAATGCTGATTTGATTCTCTGTCTGCTCGATCAATTGCTGAAGAGAAATGATCTGTGCCTGGGCTTGCTGCACTAATATCTCCGCCTGCAACTGGTCGGTGATAGCGGCGTCGCCACCTTTGAACTTAATGGTGTTGATACGGAGTATCTCTTTGTTTGCCTCAAGCATGCCCTTCGAATACTCAAGCTGCGAATCATAGTTGCGTAACAGAAAGTAATCCTGCGCCACTGACGAGATCAAAGTTGTGCGAACGACATCTTGCCCATACTTGGTTGACAGCAGGTTCGCGCGCGCCGCTTCCGTCGCACGTCGATACTGTCCCCAGAAATCAAGAATCCATGATGTCTGAACGGCTAACGACCCGACCGAGGAGTTTCCGGACGAAGGTTGTGAGCGCAGGTTCTGAAGCGAGCCGGCGAGGTTTACCGAGGGAAATTGGTTAGAGCGAGCGATTCCAAGAGCAGCGTCGGCTTCTATGATGCGGGTCGCCGCGACGCGCACATCGTAATTGTTGGTAAGCGCTTCTTTGATGAGGCCCTGTAACACATCGTCACGAAAGACGGCCCACCATTTCATCACTGCGAAGTCCTCAGCGGGCGGCCCGGGAGGCGTGGGTTGTCCAGAAGCGCTCGGCGGCAATCCCCGGTAGTCGACAGGAACGCTCACGGCAGGACGCTTGTAGTTCGGGCCCACGGTGCACCCGCATAGAGAGAGCAGCAACACGAAGGCAGTGAACACCCTCACGCGAATCATGGGCGCCCTTCTTCCGCGGCCTTTTGGGGCGCCGCCTTTACCTCTGTCTTCGACTTTCCTAGTTCTCCCAGGCGCTCAACGACGTCATACGAGA
>DATHMS010000031.1:0-3394 GCA_035486795.1 Candidatus Sulfotelmatobacter sp.
GATAAAAACCTACCGCGAAGGTAAATTCACCGCTCCTTTGCGTCCATCGGACCAAAGTCCGATAGCTATTAGCTAACTGGATTTGGCAATAGCATGGGGGCGGATGGAACCTGAGCTAGAGTGGCTGGAACCGACTGTACCAAGGGAGATAGAAACAGGTGCCGAAATTGCAAAAACGCAAGCAGAAAAAGACATCCGGTTCTGATGTCTCTAGCAATAATCCTGTCGAGCTAAAGCGCAAGGACTTCGAAAAGCAACTGGCAAAGCTTCAAGGCGAACTGGTGAAGCTGCAGACGTGGGTTCAGCACAAACGGCTCAAGGTCGTAGTTATCTTTGAGGGTCGTGACGCCGCCGGGAAGGGCGGAGTCATCAAACGAATTACTGAGAGGGTCAGCCCCAGGATATTTCATCTGGTGGCGCTGCCTGCCCCCACTGAGCGCGAAAAGTCACAAATGTACGTTCAAAGGTACATTCCACACCTGCCAGCAGGAGGCGAACTAGTCATCTTCGATCGCAGTTGGTACAACCGCGCCGGCGTCGAAAGAGTTATGGGCTTCTGCTCCCAGGAAGAAACAACTCGATTTCTTGAGATGTGCCCCGGTTGGGAACGCGCAATGGTCGAGAACGGAATTATCCTGATTAAGTATTGGTTTGAGGTGAGTCAGCAAGAACAGACCAAACGTTTCCTCGGCCGTATTAACGATGGTCGAAAAATTTGGAAACTTAGTCCAATGGACCTCGAATCTCACAGGCGATGGTACGACTACTCGCGCGCCAGAGATGCGATGCTTCTTGCGACCAACACTCCCGTTGCGCCCTGGTATATCGTCAATGCTGACGATAAGAAGCGCGCGCGGCTAAATTGCATATCGCATCTACTGAGTCTGATCCCCTACAAAGAGATCAAGCAAGAACCCGTGAAGCTTCCAAAGAGACAAAAGCCACACGGCTACGCGGAACCTAAGAATCGCCGTTACAATTTCGTACCGGAGAAGTTTTAGCGTTTTATTATGAGGGACAAAAATCATGCTTAGGATCCCGGAGTGATTTTCGTGATTTTCGAACCTTCGATGCCGATTCCGCCCATCAGGCCCGACTGGCCGAAGATGAAAGCATAGACGTCAGAGCGCAAGCTTGTCGTGGTGAGCGATCGCGCCATCCCCTGGTCAACCACGACAACACTGGGCCCGGTACCTATCGCCCAGCCTCCACTCTGATTGAGGTAGTCCACCGCTGAGTCGGTCATGAAGAACAACGCGTATGCAAACTTCTTCACGCCGCCCTGAAAGCCATACGATGCGGCGCTCGTGCGGTAATAGGCCGCCGTGTGCGAACCTCTGCGGAGGGCGCCGTAACCATACTGCGCACCCACTATGAAGGCCCCTTTTCGTATATCGGGAAAGACCAGTACGGCCTTCGCTTTCGCTCCGAGCGCTCTCGCGGCCTCATTTTGTGAATACAGCTCCTTCAGAGCGGCTGTTACTTTTCCATCGATTTCAGAGGCACTCGGAGCAAGCAACGACCCCTGTGCAAACGCTTCGCCACCAAGGGGGCTCCCCGCCACGATCTGAATCAGGACAGCAACAGCCAATAGTTTCAGCCTCATTTTGACCTCCAGAAAAGAGCCGATCTTCGAATCGGATGCGTTTTCCATCATGACTCTGTCTGCTCCTCGTATTCCCGGCAATTCCAAAATCGACTCAACGGAATTGTGACTTACCGACATGCGAACCGGAAATCAGACCTTGGTCCGATAGAAGCCTGACTCGAAATTGGTCAGATTTCCGGCAGACATCGATGAGTGGAACAGCGCGACCCCTCGGGAAAAGGTCAATTGGGCTATGAAAAAGGCGATGACAATCGTATCTTCCGGCTCTTCAGTCACTCATCACCGGCATGTTTTGAGGGCGAGGCTACTCGAAAAGCGCGAAGGCCGTTTACTGCCATTGATACTCGCGGTAGCGATAATAGTGGCCACATCGCCGACGCTGACCAGCTACTCATTCGGCGCGGATCAACCTGCCGCGGCTGCTGCCCAACCCGGACCGGCTCCGGGCGCTGCTACCCAGAAAGAACTCGAGGAGTTGGTCTCGCCGATCGCACTATATCCTGACTTATTGGTCGCCCGAATCCTGGTGGCTTCGACCTATCCAGATCAAGTCGTTGAAGCCCATACCTGGCTGCAACAAAACTCGAGCCTTCCTCACGATCAGCTGGCCGCTCAGGTGAATGCACAACCTTGGGACCCCAGCATCAAGTCGTTGGCACAGTTCTCTCCAGTTTTACAAACAATGAGCGACAGCTTGGCTTGGACTTCGTCGCTCGGAGAAGCGTATTACAATCAGCCCGATGATGTGATGGAGGCAATTCAGGCCCTACGTTCTCGAGCTGTGGCGGCCGGGACTCTTAAGAGTACCGCTCAACAGAAAGTGGAAGTTCAACCTGCGCCACCAGCGGTCTCATCGGAAGGCGGGGCACAACCCGCTGCACAGCAACAAACGGTGATCATCCAGCCCGCCCAACAAGATGTTGTGTATGCGCCCCAATACAATCCCGAGACAGCTTACGGAGCTCCGGTGCAGGCGCCCGAGGGATACACCGGGAACGAAGTCTTGGCGACCGGGTTGCTGACGTTTGGAGCTGGGATGCTTCTCGGTGCGCTCATCAACGAGGATGACGATGACTGGGACTGCGGTTGGTCTGACGGTGGCGGGTCGGTTCATTACAACAATAATGTTTACGTATCTAATTCGCCGGTCCCGCCACGCGGCAACTATCCTGCAAGACCTCCGGCTGCAAATCCTCCGGGGGGAATCGGCGGGCCGGGCGGTGTGGGTGGCCCCGGCGGAATCGGGGGCCCTGGCGGAGTCGGCGGGCCCGGGGGCGTTGGTAGACCGGGGGGAGTTGGCAGGCCAGGCGGTGTCGGGGGTCCCGGGGGAGTCGGCAGGCCTGGGGGAGTTGGTGGACCATCTACTCGGCCATACAATCCGTCTACGGCGAGGCCGTACGCGGGCGCAAAGCCGACTTTCCCGAAGGCAAGCACTCTTCCCAACAATCTAGGACTCGGCAACTCGAACAGAAATCTGGCGCAAAACCAGCCCGCACGAAATGGGAATGCGTCGGCGCAGCCAGCCAATAGGATGGCCAACCGACCCGCAACGGCGAATCGCGCCAACAATCAGCAGCGAGGATTTGGCAACGCTTCCGATTCCAGGGGCGGACGCAATGGAGCATTCGGTGGCTATCAACCCGGCGGAAGAGCTCAAGCCTCGAGCAACCGCGGAAGGTCCAGCCTCGGCGGGCGTGGTGGAGGTGGAGGCAAGGGCGGCGGCGGCGGTCGCGGCGGCGGCGGAGGTGGCGGCGGAGGACGTCGCGGCGGCGGTAGCCGACGACG
>DATHMS010000032.1:0-38674 GCA_035486795.1 Candidatus Sulfotelmatobacter sp.
TGGCAACGCCATCGACGAGTTTGCCGGAGCCGAAATCCTCGAACCAGTTCTCCGGAGCCTCGACGGCGTAAAGGGCCGCCATGCGGCCATTCTTCAGCGGAACCGCGGCTGATTTCGTTCCCGTGCAAACCAAATTTCCACTAGCAAACACGGTGCAGGAGGAGCCGGAAGTACCGATGTTTGGTGCGGAGGCTTTGAACACAATGGCCGTGGACTGCTTCGTATCGTTCGTGACCACCAGGCCCGTAGTCGAAGCACTGGTAGTATCGGTGGCGACGACGGAAAGCGCCGTACTGCCAGCGGTTGCCACCGTAATGTCCTGAACGCCGACGAGAGTGTTTCCGCCGCTCACGGTCGCGAAGGAAGTAACAGGCTTCCCACCAAGAAGATTGGCGTTAAGGTTGCTGACTTCGGTCGTCGAGCTCACAATCAGTGGTGCCGTGCCGGTGGCCACTGACGACACCAGCTGCTTTCCCGACACATCACCGGTCGCGGTCACGTTTCCGGTGACGCTCTGATTTCCGGTGAAGGTATTAGCAGCCGCCAGGCTCGGGAAGGCGGTAGCAGCTTTCCCTCCTAGAAAACTTGCGTTGAGATTGGCGACTTCGGTGGTAGAGCTCACAACCAGCGGCGCAGTGCCGGTGGCCACTGACGACACCAACTGTTTTCCAGTCACGTCACCTGTCGCGGTCATGGCACCGGTTGCGGTCACATTTCCGGTGACGCTCTGATTTCCCGTGAAGGCGTTGGCAGCAGCCAGGCGCGAATAACGGGCATCGGTGGCGGTCGTATTGAGGTTCAGAGTGACAGTGCCGCTCGTGCCTCCTCCAGTCAAGTCAGTGCCAGCCGTGACGCCAGTGATGGTGCCGGAGCCTCCGCCGCCGCTGAACGTCTGCCCCGGAGCGAACGTAATGATTCCAGTTTGCGCCACCGACAGGCCCGTCTCACTCATGTCTCCCGGGACGCCATAGAGCAAGTTCAACGACCCAAAGGTGTCGGTTGAGTCGTTCCCGTGCGGCTCAGCCTGCCAGCGGAAGACGTAACTAACTGGCCCCGCGATAGCGGTGTTGTAGATGGAAGTCTGCAAATCGAGCGGGTTGGAGTCAAAGGCGGCGGCTGTTGTGGCTTTACCAAGCGGAGGGACAACATCCCCCGCTGCTTGCAAGCTGCCGGTGAAAGTCGCCGTGGTCCCTGCGACCGCCCCGGTGAACGCCGCCGCACCTGCCGCGATGCTGGCGGCCGTGATCTTGCCTGCAAAGGTATTGTTGGCCGCCGCCAGCTGCGGCACTTTCGTAGTATCGAGGTTGAGCGTAACGCTGTTGCCCAAAGCGACGGCACCACCGCCGGTGAGGTCCGTACCCGCCGTGACAGTCAGCGCGGGAGTGGCTAGCATCGCGTTGGTGACTCCGCCGGTTGCGATGCTCAGCGTGCCAGCGCCCGTGATGGGCCCCCCGGTCAGTCCTGCGCCGCTAGCGACGCTGGTCACCGTGCCCGCACCAGCGCCGGGAAACTTCTGCCCAGTGGCAAACGTGATCAAACCGTTGCTGGCAATCGAGAAGCCCGTCTCCGCCGGAGTGGCGCCATTCGAACCGAACCTCAGATTCAACTTTCCGGAAGGAGTTGCCGTGTCGTTTCCCACCGGCTCCGCCACCCATTGGAAATCCTCTGCAACGGCTGAGCCGGCGCCTGTGCTGTTAAACGACGAGGCCTGCAGGTCCAGCAAATTGGAGTTAAATCCTGCGGAAGCGGTAGCTGCACTCGTCGCCGGCAGTTGCAGCGTGCCCGCGATGTCCACAACGCTGCCATTCTGCGTAATTGCCGAGCCCCCAATCGTGCACGCGACCGAGGTGAATAAGGCTACGGAGCTCGTGCTCGCGGTACCATCGCTCGCGACTGTGGTGCAGGGTGTAACCGCCAGCGAGACTACCGAGTCCAGGCCTTTCTGAGATGCGACTTCGGAAGCGCTACTCATTGCGGTCGGGGCGGAGCCGCCGGGAGTCGGCGCCAGCAGAAAAGCAGACGCGGGGATTCCTCCCAACGTATCGGCATCAGCGGCCTTCAGTGCGTACGGTACACCTACGAGCAGAATTCTCGGTTGCTCGCTTCCACCTGGTAACTGGGGCTGCACGCTCAACCACCGTGCACGAGTCGAGGTGAAGAGATCCAGCGGCAAGCCTTCTGCCTGTGTACCACCCAGCAACACGGTGTAACGTCCTGCCTCACTGAGCTGGACGGTTTGTGTCTCTACCCAAAGGGGGCTGCCGTTTTCCTGAGTTTCGTAGAGTGCGAAGGTAACTGCCACAGATCCGGTCTGGGGATTTCCAGCAGCATCTCGTAGCGTCCCGCCGAACCTTATGAGCCGCGGGACTTGCCCGGGTAGCTGAGATGAAGCCACCTCTCCACTTCCGGGCGCTCCACTCCCTGCGTCCGGTTGTTGCGCCAGCAAACGAATCCCGGAAAACAAGAAGAACGAAACGATAACACCATGCAACAGCCAGCCACGCGTCGCCGTCATATAGATACTCCTCCCCCGCATTCTGATCGTAATGTGATACCGCCGGGCAACGCCTTCACCCTCGTCCTGGGTGAGCCGTCTTCGCAAGCTCGTAGGGGATGGTCTGAGACCAGCGATTCGCCACCTCCGAGTTCAGACGCACGGAAGTGGGCCGACTGCGGACACTCTCGCCGGTCGCGACCGGAGCTTGCGATTCCAAACGAAAGGCCGGGCACCGAGTTGCACTCGATGCCCGGCCAATTTCAGCTTCCCGCCGCAACCCAGAGACAGGCGTTCAGGGAACTCTGTCTCTCCGCGGCGTTCAACCTACGTTACGTTCCTATGGCCGCGCAACTTCGGTTTAGCTCAGCTTAGTCTCCAGCGTCTGCGCAAGAGCACACGCCAGTGCCACTGCCCAGTGACTGCACAAAGCTGCAGGTTTCCTGGAGATTGAAGTCTAGCTCTGTCGCAGACAGAACCGAATCCGTCAGAGTCGTCTCGGTCAGGCTGAACGAGCCGGCCGTTGCGTTCTTCTGAATGTGGGTGAGCCAGCCTTTAATTCCATCTTCTACCGCATAGCTAACGGGGTTGCATCCGGAGGGAGGAACGGTGCTCGAAACTTCCTTGATGATGCCCCGGCTCGGCCTAGAACCATGATCAAGGATGTTGCTGAGCAGATTCAAACCAACGTTGAGGTCGAGGTAGCCATTGGCGGTTACCAAGCAGCTGCAGCACTCTTCCATCTCTTCGGCGGTGTCGAAGACATAGATGTTTGCGCACAGGTTGGCGGCTGAGTCGTAGCCGTCGTTGGTCAGCCGCAGATGGGCAGCGGGCGCGCCCGACGCCTCGACATTCGTATAGTAGCCCACGTCATACCAAGAGTCTTGAGCCGATGCGGTGCCCACTCCGAGCACCATGGCAACGACCAGTAGGGACAGCAGTGTACAAGCAACCTTATTCATGCGAATTCCTCCTGAAGTCGCGCCCATGGCCGGGGGAGGAGGAATCAGCTAGGACGCGCTCTCGGAACTTAAGCCGCTCATACGATCTTTACAAGTACCCACGTGGCTTAGTCGAATACGTTAGGCCCCCAAACCTACTCCTATTGGGTTAGTTCTGTCGGGGATTTCCAAGAAATGTTGAGGAAAATTCGGCGTTACGAAAAAGGTTCGGCCTGATGAGAAAAAATTAGCGTCACAAGACAGGTTCGAAGTTTCGGTTCCCGGCTCAAGGCTGCGGCGGTTTAATTCGCTGCAGGACTCTTTCCCGTATCTTGTCGATCATTTCCTGTCGATGAGCGTCATCCACCGGCGGTTCGGTTGGTTGTGGTGGCGCAGCATTCGCCGTTTGGGTGGGAAGATCGGGCACAGTAGATTGTGCCACGGGCGGCGGGGTCGGCGGGGTCGGTTCGCTCGGAGTGGGCTCTGCACTGGTTAGAATCATGCGCTGCAGCACGCTTGGATTGCCTGGCGATTCCAACAAGACGTAATTAAAGTGGGTTCCATTAAGAAGAGATCCCACGACATCGCGGACTGGGCCTGGTCCGAAATTCACCACAACCCGTTCATCGACGCTGCCAGGAGGAAACTCAATCACGGCCCCAGTCTGCAAACTCACCGCGCGTAACACCTCGCCAAGAGTCGAGTTCACTGCCCTGATTGTCAATTGGCCATTTCTGTAGATGACTTTCGGAGCATTCGGAGAAGATTTTTCGGGATCGCTCAGTTGGGATCCCGACCTCGTTTGTGTCGCGGCACACTGCGGATTGCCCACCAGACTGCAGTTGACCGCGGGCGTCTGGGCTGATGCAGCAACCCCCAGCGACAACCCTAAGACCAACAAATACGAGTTAGACCTTCCCATAAGGACTCCAGAATTCATTGCAGATGGACAAGCCAGTCTGCCGTTTCAGTTCGCTTCCTGCCATCCGTACGCAATTAGCGTCGGACTCACTTAGGGGAGGTTTCAACACCTGACTTGCAATCGGGGGAGTTTGCTTCGTCCGGATTCGAAGGATCGCACTTAGTCGTCTTCGGCCGGTCGGTCAACTTAGGTCGTTCACATGAGAGCGCCGGCTCAGAAGCGGAATCCTGGTTACGGTCCCCGGACAACCGAAGCCGGTATTTCATCGTTTCTGAGTTCGATTGGTTTTCAGAATCGGGTGACGCTGCAGCGTCCGGAGTGTTGTCACCAGTCCCTCGGGAAGCATTCTCCGCTGGAGTCTGGACGGTCCCGACGCAGGTTGTAGTGCTGTCCTTCGGGACAGAAGAAGATGCGTCCTTCTGCACCGGAACGGTTGCGTGCTTCGTTGGTCCACTTTTTGCTTCGTCGGTTCCGGCCCAGGCTGGCTGGCTAAGAGAAAAGTGAAGAAGGACTGCCACGGCAAGCGCGATTGCGGCTCTTCCCAGAGGATAAACACCGGTCCGCTCGTGCCTGCTTGCCATAGACCTTATCCTCAATACTACGTCTGGACGGAAACGCGCCTAACCCAAGAAAGTGGGCCAGTTGTGGAGTAGAACACGTCGCGCCGGGTCCCGCAATACCGCGCTCGTGCTAGTCATTAAGTTTAATCCCACGGAACTACTCCTTTTGCGCTAATCAAGAGATATTCGTGAAAACGCTGAATTCTATTGCCAATTTGAGACATTCTTGCTAAAGTGACGGTCCATGATGGTTGTGGTTCCCTTGATAGACGCCTCATGAAGGTATTTGAAGGCTAGGGAATTGCTTCCAGTTTGTGTTGCGCACGCTCTTAAAAACCTGTCCTCCCCCCTCCGGGCGCAACGTCACTTACCGAACGTGTAACCTGCATCGTGCTGCCGTTGAGAGATTCCACAGCCTTGATTGGGTTGGGGAAAACAGGCGTCCCGAACGTTGATCGAACGCCTGGTTCGATTCGCGCATCGTTGCTCCAGAGCACCTGTAGAAGCATGGGCCGAACACTGGGAGTATGTCGCAAAAAAGTGGGATGGAGGAGTAGACCATGGCGATCGGCACATCGGATTCGGGTTGGCTGTTTCTGGATCCAGCTTTGAATCCTGTGGCGTGCAATACAGAAGCCGTCCAAATTCTTGCCTTTCCGAACGTACCGGAAAGGATTAAGCGGCTAAACGTGTTCCTTAGCGACAAAGTCAGGTCTCTTGTGGATCAACAGTCCCGGGAATCGCTGAATTTCGTAAAGGAGTTCAAGTCCGGCAAAAGGCGTTATCACTGCCGGGGCTTTCGCCTCGAGAACCATGGCGATGGCGTTCGCTTGTCTGTTGCCGTCCTGTTAGAAAGACATTCGTCGGGTGCCGGGGCACTATCCGAGATGTCAAAACACTTTGATCTGACGGAGCGTGAGCGGGAAACGGTGGAACTGCTCCTTCAGGGACTCACCAGCAAGGAAATTGCCGCGCGGATGGACATCAGTCCCAACACCGTGAAAGCGTTCCTCCGGTTGGTGATGGTAAAGATGGGGGTGTCCACACGTTCCGGAATTGTGGGACGAATTATCAGACCATAACGAGCCGAACGGATTAGCAAAGTCAGGCTAACCTCCGTGACTACTTCTTTTGATCACTTTACGTTCCTCCGCCACCGCGTAATGATGGTCTTCAGTGAAAAACGGTGTGGAGTCCGACCGCAGGCAGTTTCCGCGATTTCCCTACGTTCTAGACATTCTCACTCACGACTGCCCTCCTCTCAATCATAGCGGCCCGCCGAGACCGTCGGTCTTGGGCCGCGTGCAGAACGTCAGCCAGGGAGGCATCTGCGTCTTAAGTCAGAAACTGATTCCCCGATCTGCTCTTTTGCGCTGCGAAGTCGGCGTTGCGGAAGTACCAGTCGCAATCCCTACACTCCTTCAGGTCTGTTGGACAAGAAAACAAAACGTTGAGGCCGCGAGCTATCTTTCCGGACTTAAATTCCTGCTTTAATCGGCCCCGGTTGTCTTCTTTTCCGGAAGCATGCTGCCTCTTGACTACTGCTACATATCTAACCCTTTCGGACTAAATCCATAGGGGAATTGTAAACTTATACAGCGGCGCTAAGGTGTTACTCCATAACACCAGCCGACCCCCCTCCCCAGCCGGCAGCTCAGGAGCACCCTACATCATGTCGTCTCAGACTACCCCAAGAGTCCGTGGGCGGTTGAAATCCGTCCTGGCGATTTTCCTTGCTTCGCTGACCGTCGCACTGTGGGGCTGCGGAGGCACTAGCCCACAGGCAAGTGTGTCCCACGCAAAAACCTTGACATCGCTTTCGATCGCTCCTTCGAATCCGGTCATTGCATTAGGCGATAACCAGCAACTGACCGTAACGGGAAACTACAGCGACGGCAGCACCCAGAACATGACCAACAGCGTAACCTGGAGTGTCTCTCCCTCCGGCGTGGCGACGGTGAGCGCCGCGGGCCTGGCCCATACGGAAGCTAAAGGTACGGCCACCCTCACCGCAACCTCTGGCTCGGTCAGCGGGAATGACAAACTGACGGTGTCGTCAGCTGCACTGGTTTCGATCGCTGTGACTCCATCCGATGCCACCGTGCCGAAAGGCGAAACGCAGCAACTCACGGCGACAGGAACTTTCAGCGATGGCAGCACGGAGAACATAACTAATTCGGTGGCCTGGAGTGCCTCTCCTACAGGCGTGGCGACCGTGAGCAGTGCTGGTCTGGCCCTGCTGCGAACCACAGGCACAGCCACCGTCACGGCAACCGCCGGCTCCATTAGCGGGAGCGACACGTTGACGGGTTCGGGCGCTGTCCTGGTCTCCATCGCGGTGACCCCATCCAATCCCACTGTGCCGAAGGGGGAGACTCAACAACTCACGGCTACAGGAACCTTCAGCGACGGCAGCACGCAGAACATAACCAGCACAGTTGCCTGGGCTGCTTCTTCTTCCGGCGTGGCCACGGTGAACACCACTGGTCTGTTGAATGCTCAGGCCGTGGGCACGACTGGCATTACGGCCGTCAGCGGTTCAATCAATGGAGCAGACACAGTCACCGTGGGTTCTCCAGTTGTGGTTGCGATTGCCGTCATTCCGGCTAATCCTTCCGTCGCGCTGGGTTTCACACAGCAATTCAAGGCGACAGGCACTTATAGTGATGGCACCACGGGGGACGTAACCCCAACCGTCACCTGGACTGCCGCCGCGCCGACCGTAGCAAAGATCAATGCATCGGGACTGGCCGCCACCCTGCAAGTTGGTACGAGTGGAGTTACAGCCACATCCGGTTCCGTTGCTGGTTCTACCTCGCTCAGCGTAACCCAACACGTACTTGTTTCAATTGCGATATCGCCAGCCAGCACTTCCATTCCACTCGGCGGCGCGGCGCAATTAGACGCAGTTGGTACCTTCAGTGACGGCACCACTGCCGATGTGACGCAAACATCAACTTGGAGCAGCGCTCAACCGTTGATCGCAAGTGCCGCATACGGCCTGGTTGCGAGTAAAGCAATGGGCACGACTGCGATCAGCGCTCTTTCTGGCTCCGTCACCGGCTCCGCCGCGCTGACCGTCTCCGCACCCGCTCTATATTCGATTGCTGTAACTCCACTCGATCCCAATGTCGCAATAGCGGGTACCGTTCAGCTCGTGGCCACGGGAAATTTCACCAACGGCACCACTCAGAACCTCACCAACTCGGTAGCATGGAGTGCGTACCCAGCCGGCGTGGCTAGCGTGAGCAGCACCGGGCTGGCCACTGGGCTGACGGCTGGGACCACGACGATTTACGCGAACCAGAACAACATCAATGGAACAGATGCCATCGTTGTAGCGCTGAGCTCTATGACGATCACTCCTTCTACCTCAACCGTTGCGGTGGGCAACGGATTGGCACTGCAAGCCATAGGGACGTTCAGTAATGGGAGCACCGGCGACGTGACAAACTCGGTGACTTGGGTATCGGCAACGCCTTCGGTGGCAGCGGTTAATGGCACCGGATTCGCGACGGCCCTAGCGACGGGCACTACCAACGTTTCGGCCAGTTCCGGATCCCAAACTGCCACGGCTGCGATCACTGTGGTGCCGGTAGTGGACCTCACCTACTTTGCCAATGCCAATACTCCGGGGGTCGCCAGCGCCGTTGTTAATGTCAGCAACCCCGGTTCAACCGGGGGTTCACTCTGCGCTATGTTTTATGTTTTCGATGCAAGTGAAGAGATGAACTCATGCTGCGGCTGTTCGGTATCGCCGGATGATCTGCGCACCCTCTTAGTCGACTCTAACCTTACAGGCAATCCCCTTGCCGGTGCCGCGCTAACCAGAGGAGTAATCGAAATCGTTCCGGCTGACATAACGAGTAATCCCACGTGTAATCCAACTTCAATCACTCCCCTGGGTGAACTCGCTACCTGGTCCACGCACACACAGAACGTGTCGCCGGGCTCGTACGCTCCGACCGAAAGCGCTTTCTATCCAGCGCTCCTCGGCAAAGTTAACCTGGCGAACTTGCAGACCACCTGTTCCTTCGTCCAGTCACTGGGTAGCGGTGGCGGGGTCTGCTCCTGCGGCACGGGAGAATGAGGCGCTTGGTCACCACTGCCTGTTTGGTCGTGGGAATCGCTCGGACTGCTTAAGCTCGCGCGTGGGGACTTGCCGGAAGGTTCGTTCTCATCACGGATCGGAGATTGGTTCCCCGGATTATCCGGCAGGATGCTGGGTCGTCGACCTAGGCAGTTTTTGACCTTGCCGGCGCTTTCTCGGGTCGCTGCTCCACGCTCGACTCTACCTGCTTCATCGTCGCCTGATTCATCCCAGGCTGGTTCATTCCAGCTTGGTTCATCTTTTGAGTCAAGGTCTGCGGTTCTGTAACCAGCACTGGCTGCAACGAAGGAGTCGGCCTTTGCATCCGTGCTTGCTTCCAACGGTCCAGGATTCTGTGAGCGCGCAGAACAACAACGTTGTAACCATTGTTAACAGCCTCACGAATCTTCATCAAACGTGACTGCTCAATCGAAGGAGTCTTCACCGCAGACCTATATTTCGTGATCCACGCCTCTTCCGCATGCTCCAGGCAAGTCCGATCTATTTCCATCAGCGACATCTGACATCTCCAAATCAACTGCGCGCTTCTTGGTATGCCTTATACACCCTCGCCGCGCGCGGAGGAACCACCCCGAAGGAACTACTCCAACAGTTGATAGCGGGACAAATGTGTTCTGAAAGGACCAGGTAGGCTGCGGCCATCGGGTGGAGTATCATGCTGTGTCGCATTGACCTCCGCGGCTCCATCCCGGCTGGCCTACATCGACTGGATGCGGGGCTTGGCCTGCGTGCTGATGTTCCAGACCCACTGCTACGACGCCTGGCTCAGTCCCGGGGCGCGTCAAAGCAGATTCTTTATGTACTCGCAACTAGGCGGAACCTTCCCGGCTCCGCTGTTTTTATTCCTGGCAGGTATTTCGTTCGCCTTGGTGACTGAAAAGCTATGGAAGAAAAATCTGTCGCCCGCGCAAATCGCCCGCGCCACCATCCGCCGCGGCGCTGAGATCTTTGCGTTTGGCCTGCTCTTTCGCCTGCAGGAATATTTGATTGCATGGGGCTGGGCGCCGCTCAGCGACCTCCTGCGCGTCGACATACTGAACACCATCGGCCTCTCCATGATGATCATGGGCGTCGTTTGCTGGCTGGTGTTGTCGATTTCCCGAGGAGCTTCGACCCGGCTCCGGCTTGTGACCGCCTCGGCCGGAACTGCGGCGTTGATTTCTGTGCTCACGCCGCCGCTGTGGACCTCATGGCGCCCGGACTGGCTGCCTTGGCCGCTGGAGTCCTACATCAACGGCGTCCACAATCTTGGCACACCGCAGGCTGGGCTCTTCCCGATTTTTCCCTGGACTGCGTTCGCCTTCGCCGGGCTCGCCACCGGATTCATTCTGCAAAGCGAATGGGCGCGCAAGCACGAAACTTCGATCTTCTTATCGGCCGGTGCCACCGGCTTGGTATTGGTTGAAGCCGCTCGCTGGCTCGATGCCCAACCGCGTCACCTCTACGCGGTCTACGACTATTGGCACACGAGCCCGAGCTTCTTTCTGATCCGGGTAGGCATGCTGCTGGCAATTTTGACGGCAAGTTACGCCTGGTGCCGCTGGGGTGCAGGCAGCTGGGGCTTCAGTCCTCTCATTCAACTGGGCCAGGCTTCTCTGCTGGTCTACTGGGTGCACATCGAATTGGTCTACGGACGTTTTTCCATCCTGCCCAAGCATAGCCAAAGCATCCGCACCGCGACTTTGGGATTGCTCACGATCTGCCTGGCGATGCTGATGCTCGCGTTTTTGCGAACGCGACTGAAAGGGCGCGGAACTGAGGTGCTGGCCTGGCTTCGCAGTCCAGCCCGCGCCACATGAGCTAGCGGAACTGCTTCGCGAACTCCACGACCTCACGCTCCGCCCAGCGCCCATCATAGGCCGGGTCACTGTCACGTTCGCCGACAAAAGCACAATGGCCACCGTCCGCTGCTTCGACGTAAGTAATGTTGCGATTAGCGAGCAGCGCCTCTCGCGTCTCCGGCAAAATCCGAACGAAAGGATCGTTGGCGGCGTGAATCACCAGCGCAGGGCGCGCGATGCGGCTGACCACGCTGGCGGCCGCAGCTCGGGTGTAATAGTCATCAGCACCCGTAAACCCGCAATAGTAAGCGGTCACGCGATCGTCAAACTCCCGCAGCGTTCTTACTCCGCGCAAACGCGAAGCATCAAAGTCGCCGGGAAACAAACGCAACTTGCGGCGAAAGCGCCGGAACAACTGCAGCAGAAAGTAGTATTCATAAATCCGGTTGGCCGGTTCATGCAGCGCGTCCGCTCCAGCCGCCAGGTTCACCGCCGGACAAACCGCCGCCACTCCGCGGAATTCCGCCGGTCCCGCGCTTCCCCACTCCCCCGCAAGCTTCAGAACCAGATTGCCACCCATGGAAAATCCAATCAGCACGAACCCGGCAATTCCGTCACGTTCAACAAGGTTGCGCGCCACCGCGGCCACATCGGCGGAACGACCGGAGTTGTAAAGCGTGGCGGCGGAATGGTCCATGCCTCCGCAGTTGCGCTGGTTCATGCGCACTACGTTCATGCCCGCGGCCAATCCGTTCCGCGCGATTCCCAGCATGTATTGTGATTCACTCGACCCTTCCAGCCCATGCACCACAATCAGCGTCAGCGCCTTCCGGTCTTTTTGCCAGTGACAGTAGCACAGCACCGGAACGCCGGGCTCCACCTCGATCAGGCGCTTTTCCGCGGGCGGCAAATCGATTCGGCGGGGAAGGAAGAAGGCAGCGAGCGTCTGCACGTGCCCGCCCCGCAACCAGCGACGTGGCCGGAAGACCGTAGACACGAACCCGGACGGTTTCTCCGTCACGCCATCCTCGAACTCAGCTCTTGAACTTGAAGGTCCCAGGCGTCACCGCCCCCGTATGCGAAATAAGTTTGCGAAATCAGTTTCCGAATGAGGTCAGCGAAGTAAGTTTGCGAAGTTCCCGCAAATTGATTCTAATAGGAATAGTCATCTCCGCGCGGGAGCGGTCCTCATGCCAATTTTTGAATACATCTGCCAGGAATGTCAGCACGAGTTCGAAACCCTGGTCTTCGGCCGCGACAAAGCCAGGTGCCCCAAGTGCCAGAGCCAGAAGCTAAGTCCGCAGCTTAGCGTCTTTGCCGTGTCCGCGAAAGGCTCGGCGAACCCATCGGCGGGGGCGGGCGCATGCGGCTCCTGCGGCGACCCTCGCGGTGCCGGCGCTTGTTCGCTCCCAGACCTCGACTAGGACCTCCACACCTCGCCCGCAACCAAACCTTCGGTACCCTCTTGCCGGTAACTGCGGTTACCTATGTTTCCCCACCCCGCCCGCCTACCATGCCTAGACTTCCCCAAAAACTCCTAAGGAGCATCCCATGGATCGACGCCAACAGTCCCGCGTCTTCGTTGAGCTCCCCGTCGTTATCTGCGGCATGGACGCGCATTCCCGGCCCTTCTCTCAGCCCGCCAGCTTGCGCACCATCAGCGGACGGGGCGCCACTCTGCAGTGCGTTCACGCGCAACTAAAGCCGGGAGAAGCTGTCGACATTCTCTACGAGGGTACGAGAGCCCAATTCCGCATCGTGTGGTGCGGCAAGCCCGGAACTGAAATGGCAGGCGAAGTCGGGGTCGAGAACCTCTCCACGGGGACCATGTTCTGGGATGTCGATCTTCAGCGCTGTGCGGCCGCCGCAGGCCGGAGTTAGTTGGGGGGTTGGAAGAGGGCTGAACCCGCATTGCGCGGGCCATCTGCAGTATGCGGCCGCAGGGCCGCGAGCGCAAGCGGAAAGCAGGGTACCGAACCATTGCTTCCTCGCGTCGCAGGAACTTTCACACTTACGGCGCCTGATTCGTGCAAAAGTCGCAACTTCTGTCAGCCTGTCTAGCTGTTACTCCTCCGGATGCAGCGGAAACCCTCCGCATCATCCGCGAGGCTCTCGCCGAAATTATCCGAGCCTCCATCCCAGGCTGTAAACTCACCAGAGATGCGAGTAAAGATCCTCGGTTCAGCGGCCGGAGGGGCGTTTCCGCAGTGGAATTGCGCTTGCACAAATTGTCGCGCCCTGCGAGCCGGCACGTTCCACGGAAAGCCGCGCAGCCAGACCCAGGTTGCGATCACCGAAGACGGCCGCTCGTGGTTTCTTCTCGGCGCCTCTCCGGACCTGCGAACTCAAATCGAATCCACTCCTGAGTTGCATCCCCGCGATGGCTTGCGCCAGTCACCCATCGCAGGCGTGGTCCTGGCTAACGCCGATCTCGACCACGTCCTCGGACTGCTCCTGCTGCGCGAAGTTCAGCCGCTGCGTGTCTTCGCTACCGCTTCGGTTCGCCGCATTCTCCGTGAAGACAATTCAATGTTCGGCATGCTGCAACGCGTCCCGAATCAAACAGCGTGGACCGACTTTGCATCTGGAGATCCATTCCACGTATGCAATGTCGGGGGCGAAGACTCCGGTCTGCGCTTCCGGGCGTTGTCTTTAGGGACGCACTATCCCGCCTACGTCACCGCAGACCGCCAGTCTGAACTCGATCCCGGCGAAGCATCGCTTGGGTTCATCATTCATTCGCAAAGCAGTGATTCGCAAAATACCTCGCGCCTGGCCTATATGCCAGCCGTCCCCCAGCTGCAGCTCGACGACACGCTGCTCCAACAACTCGACTCCTGCGACCTCCTGCTCTTCGATGGCACCTTCTGGAGCGACGACGAACTGATTCGCGTGCAGGGTAGCGGACAAACCGCGCGTCAGATGGGTCACATCCCAGTCGAGCATGTCCTGACAAAGTTGGCGGCCGTCCGCCGCCCGCGTAAAATATTTCTACACATCAACAACACCAATCCCATGCTGGACGAGGCAAGTGCCGAACATCGCCAAGTGCGGGACGCCGGTTGGGAAATAGCGGAGGACGGATGGCAGTTCGACCTGTAGAAAACGAGACCGCATCGCAATCCTCCCACCTGCTTTCGCTCGAGGAGCTGCGTGCGCAATTACAGGCCACCGGCGAGGAGCGCTACCACCACAAGCATCCTTTCCATTCGTTGATGCACGAAGGCAAACTCAGCCGTGGACAGCTGCAGGCCTGGGCCCTGAACCGCTACTACTATCAAAGCGTTATTCCGATTAAAGATTCAATCATCCTCTCCCGCGGCCCCGATCCCGTCTTTCGCCGCGCCTGGCGCAAGCGAGTTGTCGACCACGATGGCGACGCCACGAGCGAAGGCGGCATCAAACGCTGGCTAAAATTGGCGGAGGCCACCGGTCTTAATCCTGAACACGTTCGCGCAGGCAAAGGCATTCTTCCGGCCACCCGCTTCGCGGTCAATGAATACCTGAACATCGTTCGCAGCCGGTCATTGTTGGAAGCGATCGCCTCCTCGCTGACAGAATTGTTCTCCACCAAGCTGATCACTCTGCGCGTGGAAAAGCTGCGCCAGCACTATCCCTGGCTGGCGGGAGGTCTGGATTATTTCGAAGCCAGACTTTATCAGGCGCCGGAAGATTCGCAATTCGCCCTGAATTACGTATATGACAACGCCAAGACGCGCGCCGAGCAGGAGTTGGCAATCCAAGCCCTGCGCGACAAGTGCGACATTCTCTGGGCGCAACTCGATGCGCTCTACTTCGCCTACGTACAGCCCGCCTGGCCGGCGCCCGGCGCGTTTCGCATCGAGGGCGCTTAGCATGAGTCAGAAATCTAGCAAATTTGTCATTCCGACCGGAGCGCAGCGAAGTGGAGGAACCTGCTGTCGCTTGCAGCACCACCGCACCTCGCGCCCGTTTACGCCCCAACCCCCAAGCCCAGGACACCAGCATGCCACCGCCTGAAGACACCGCTCAGCCCCGCCTGGCCGCCGGTTGTCGCTGGGGAGGCAGCGAACAAGACCGCGTGATCCTGTTCCCCGAAGGTGCGATTAAGTTGCAAGGCACCGGACGGCAAGTGCTCGAGCGTTGCGACGGCCACCGCACCTTCGGCCAGATCATCGCCGAATTGCAGGCTCAATTCAGCGATGCGGATCCTGCCAAGATCCGCACCGACATCAGCCAGTTTCTGGAGCAACTCCGGCACAAGCGGATAGTCGACTACTAAATTGACTACTGAGTTGATTACTAAGATGTAAGGGAAAAGAACATAATGCGCCAACTGTTGCCGCGTGATCTCGTTGTGCCATCTTTTCCAGCAACATATCATCGGAGGAAAATATGAAGCGGATCGCCTTCGGACTCTTCCTGTGCGCCCTGACCTGTGCGGCGGTCGCGGCAGCGGCGCAGAGTGCGACTTCAGCCTCCTCCAGCCCCGCGGCGAGCCCGGTCATCCTTATCGAAGATGTCGACCGCTTCTACAAGGTCTACGACGCTGCGGGCGGACATCCAACCGCCGATCAACTTCAGCACGACTATATCGATCCCGGTTCCGACGGGCTTCACCACCTCGCCCAGGTGCGCAACGTTTCCGGGGCCACGATCGCTAAAACGTTGGCCGAGCATCCTGAGATTTATTCGGACGCCAAGCGTTGCATGCTCGTCCTACCCCGTGTCCGCGAGCGCTTGGATGTCGCGCTCCGCAAACTGGGCAGTCTCTATCCGGAGGCGCGATTCCCCCCGGTGACGATCGTCGTGGGCCGGGGAAAACCCGTAGGCGTGGGGAGCCCTGCCTTTGGCGTCCAGATAGGCCTTGAGGCGCTTTGCGCGGTGAGCTGGATGAATCCTAACGTTGAGGATCGGTTTGTGAACGTGATCGCTCATGAGTATGCCCACGTCCAGCAGGCGCCCGCTCTCGCCGATGACGAACATCCCACTGTGCTCGAGTTGTCCCTGGTCGAAGGTGCGGCTGAGTTCACGGCGGAGTTGATTTCTGGCGAGGTCTCGTCCTACCAGTTTGCAGGGTCGTCAATGAAGGGTCGTGAAAAGGAAATCGAGACTGCCTTCGTCCCCGACGAAGACAAGACGGATATCTCTAAATGGGTTTACAACGGCACACGGGAAAAACCGGGCGACCTCGGCTACTGGGTCGGATATCGCATCGTCAAGTCCTACTATCAACATGCCGACGATAAGCGCCGAGCCTTTCGCGAAATCCTTGAAATGACCGATCCCAAGGCGTTTCTGGCCAAGAGCGGCTGGTATCCCGGCATTCAGCTCCAGTAGTACGCGCAGCATTCGGAATCCACAAACCCGTTGTGACATCCGACCTTGCCTTCCACTCGAAGTCACGTCATCATGGTCAAAGCGGAGGCAGCAGGTTAAAACGGCGCAGCGAGGCTGCTAAGTCGTTTACTGTCAAGATTTTGATATCTAAACCCTTTGTGCTCAGGATTTTGCCACACCTGTTTTGCGAAGGCCGCGCTGAACAAGGCGTTCAGGGGTATGGGGGAGGGGGGATACCCCGGGCGACAATACTTCCGAGAGCTAAATTGAGTGTCCCGAGCGAACCTGAACCGGCCCGCAGCGCGAATTATTTCGACGACAAATCCACAGGGACTTTCCGGCAGCACTGATGATCCCCAACCCGCTCGCCCTTATCGCCGAGATTACCCACCGCTGCCCGTTGCACTGCGTCTACTGTTCCAATCCCCTGGAGCTGGCCGCCCCAAGTTCGGAGCTTTCCACCGCGGAATGGATCAATGTTTTTCAGCAGGCGGAAAAGCTCGGAATGCTTCACGCCCACTTCACCGGAGGCGAACCGCTGGCTCGTCCCGACCTGACAGAACTCATCGCGGGCGCGCGCGCCGCGGGCCTTTACACCAACCTCATCACTTCTGGTATTGGGCTTGCTGAAACACGCTTGCAATCACTCGTCGAGGCCGGACTCGATCACATCCAACTCAGCTTTCAGGATTCACGCGAGGATACAGCTAACTGGATTGCCGGAGCCAAAGCGCACGCTCACAAGATCGAACTGTCGCGCATCATCCGCCACCACAAGATTGCATTCACCGTAAATCTTGTGGTCCACCGGCAGAACATCGACCATCTCGAAGCAATGATCTCTTTCATCGAGCAGCTGGCGCCCGAACGCATGGAAATCGCCCACACCCAGTATTATGGCTGGGCACTGCGCAACCGGGCCGCGCTGCTGCCCACGCGGGCGCAGCTCGAAAAAGCCGTCGCGGCCGTGGCCGCCGCCGAAAAACGCCTCGCAGGACGCATACGCGTTGATTCCGTCGTTCCCGATTACTATGCGCGCTTTCCCAAGGCATGCATGGGCGGATGGGGTCATAGATTGATGCTCATCAATCCTGCGGGTAAGGTGCTACCCTGCCATGCTGCGGAAGTCATTCCCGGCCTGGCGTTCGAGAATGTTCGTGAGCAGACCCTGGAGTTCGTTTGGCGACAGTCTTCCTCGTTCCAACGCTTTCGCGGCGAAGAATGGATGCCGGAGCCCTGCCGCAGTTGCGACCGGCGCACGGAAGATTTTGGCGGATGCCGCTGCCAGGCTCTGCTACTGACCGGAAATGCAGCCGCAACCGATCCTGCCTGCTCGCTGGCGCCGGCCCACCACGTCGTCGAGGCAGCATTGGCCGAAGCGAATTCCAGCGCCGGGGTTTCACAGCCCGTTTCCGCCGCGTTATTCGCGCAGTTGCAACAGCGCGCTGCCAGCCTCTGGAGTTACCGTGCCAATCCTGAGTAGCCCGCCAACCCTACCAGCGAAACCCGATCGTGATCGGGCGAAAATCGGTCGTGATGTTACTCGCCGTTCCGTGCATGAGGCGGTACTCCAGGTAGATTTCAACTCCACTCGGCATCTTGCGCGCCACCCCTCCCCCAACATCGTAACCCCATTGATTCAGACTGGAATTGACGAAGTTGCCGCTAAGAGGAATGAAGGCATTCGAATTTATGCACGCACCCCACCAACTCCAGAACTCATTGCAGGGCGAACCGGGAACGGCAGTGCTGCCGCTCAAACTCCCGGAGCGATGAAAGAACCCGCCTCCGAAGGTGAAATAGCCGCTGTAGAGCTTGGTTACAGGAAGGTTGATGATGGGATTAAGTGTGATCGCGTAGGCGTAATTTCTGGCTCCAGTCGATTGCGCCAGCTCCTCTGTAGAGTCGCGCAGCGGCAGGTCCGCAAGGACGACGTCCGCGCGCAATCCCAAATACTTGTTCGCGTTGCGAGCCACACCCGCTGCCCCCACGGGGCCTCCGCCTCGCACCCACGTGCGGGTCGAGCCGCTGTCAAGGTTGGCGCCGGCGCCTACGTTGAAGTTCCAGTTCTTGTAGTCGTGAGGTTTTTTGCGGCGCGCACTGCTGGATATTTCGTCCGACGGCTCCTGGCCGGTGCTGGGTTGCTGTGCGGCAGGAGCTTGTGTGGCGGGAGCCGGTGTGGCAGAAGGCGGTGTGGCGGGTTGTTCCGCTGCCGGAGCTTGTGCCGCGGGCGTCTGCTCAGGAGGCGCCGTCTGGGCGAATCCTTGTGCTCCCAACAGAATTGTCACCAGCAGCGTCAGCACACTCGCAGTCGCGGTCACACTCGCGGTCACACTCGCGAACTTTGCCATCATCCATTCTCCTCCCATAACCGGGCGTGGTGGCGGACCGTAGCGCTCGGCATGAAGAGGCGAGAGACGCCGTTGGTAAAGGTTCCGCTTGTGATTCCTCGCAAGCAGGCTTCGGCCGTTGCAGCGGGATCACGTTATATTACCAACTTTGATGCTGATTCTGCCCGGCAAGCCGCCCCGGAGGGTGATGGCATCGTCTACAGTCGGCCATCTTCGATCTCCGGGTTGAAGTTTTCTGCAAGCCATGTAAGTATCGTCGTCGCCCGCAGCCGCTTAATTGAATGGAAACGACATGGAAACCCTTTTGTCCAAGGCTCAAAGGTTTATCGCTTTCGTACTGGGAATTCTGCTGGTCGTCGTGGTGGCGCTTTCCACAGTACACCTGGGTTTCCTGATTGCGCAGGAAATCTGGGCGCCTCCAAGGTTTCTCATCCCGGTGCAAGGCCTCCTGGAGATCTTCTCGTTTTTCCTGTTAATCCTTATTGGCGTCGAGTTACTCGAGACTCTCAAGGCCTATCTCAGGAAGGACGTTATTCATGTTCGGATCGTCCTCGAAGTGGCCCTGATTGCCATGGCAAGAAAAGTCATCATCCTCGAACCCAACAGCGTTCCTGGTTCGACCTTGTTTGGTATGGCGGCTCTCATTTCCGCGCTTGCCGTGGCCTTCTACTTTGAGAGACAAGCGCACCGGGACCAACCCTCCTGATCGATCCGAGTATCGCAACTCGGAAATTGTTTCACTACCGCCGTGCGCGCTGTGCGGAGCGCTTTCCACTTCGCGGAGTTGCAACTCCCACGTATGATAAGGTGACTTTCCGTTTTCGAGAGCACTTTGCAAAAGACTCCACCAAAGCAAGCACCAGACGCCAATCCCGTCGCCGTTTCACGGGATCGCACGCCCGCGCGCCGCGTTGCCCTGGTGGGTTTCGGAACCGTGGGCCGCGCCGTGGCCAAGATTCTCTCCGAACGCAGTCACGGAGATGGCTTGCTCCGCCTCACCCACATCTGCAATCGCAGTTTCGAACGCAAAAAGCAGCCTTTTGTTACTGAGCGATGGTTTCCGGCCGACGTAGTCTGGACCGACGACTTTCACGCGATTCTCAACTCCGACGCCGAAATCATTATTGAGTTGATCGGGGGTTTGACGCCCGCGGAAGAGTTGGTGCGAGGCGCTTTGAAGGCAGGCAAATCGGTGGTCACGGCCAACAAGCAGCTCATCGCCCGTCATGGTCCGGACCTGCTGCAGCTTGCCAGTGCGAACGGCTGCCGGCTCGAGTTTGGAGCGTCCGTCGCCGGCGGCGTTCCTGTTCTCCCCGCGCTGCGCAATGGTCTCTGCGGAGATCGGCTGCACGGCATTGCGGGCATTCTAAACGGCACGTGCAACTACATTCTCAGCCGTATTGAGACCGATCGAATTCCTTTCAGCGAAGCGCTCGAAGAAGCCCAGGCGCGCGGCTACGCCGAAGCCGACGCCAGCGAAGATCTCGACGGAGGCGATGCCCGCGCCAAACTTTCCATCCTCGCCCTCGCCGGGTTGCACGTCCGCGTTTCTGCGGGAGACATTCGCGCCCGCAGCATCCGCCCCATCGACGCCATCGATTTCGATTACGCTGCCGAGTTGGGCTGCACCATCCGCCAGATTTCGCGCGCTGATCTGAAGGAAGCTACCTTATTTACCGACGTTGGGCCCAGCCTGGTTCCCACCTCGTCTCCCTTTGGACGCGTGCAGAAAAATCTAAATCTGGTTTTGACTTGGGGTGAGTACGGCGGCGACATGGCCTTCCTGGGCGCGGGCGCGGGAGGAGATCCGACGGCGGTTGCTGTCGTTTCAGACCTCATGTTCGTGGCGGCAAGCCTTGCGGCTGGAACTCCCTCGGTTAAAGCGCGCCCGCATCGCCCGCTGCAACTAGCGTCGCCGACAGTCACTTGCGACTTTGAGACGCCCTGGTATTTGCGATTTCTGGTGAAGGACCAGCCAGGCATCATCGCAAGCCTGGCCGCGATCCTCTCGTCCCATCAGTTGAACATCGACGCCGTGCTGCAAAATCCCGGCTTCGACAAGAACGCACTGCCATTCGTGATTACGCTTGAGCCTTGCCGCGATGCACAGCTACACCCCGCACTGCAGGAAATGTCAGCGCTGCCCTTCGCACTTCGCCCTTGCTTGTGCCTGCCGATCCTGCGCTAGCTGGCTTTGCTCCAGAAAGGATTCTTCAGCCCGGCAGGCGCGAGCGCGCTGTCGGTGGTCGCTTCTGCTCCCGAATCGTCAGAGATTTTCTCATCCAACAAGCGGGAGGAAGGTGCCCTAAGATCTTCCTGACAGCGCGACGGCATCGTAGGAGAAGGATATTCTGATTTCATGGCAGACCTCCACAGGGTTTATGATCCAGCTTCATTGAAGCATCTTGAGCACGATCGTGGGCCGCAAAATCTCGATGCGGCGGATCGAAAAATCAGCAACTGGACAAATCGCTGCCGTGGCATTACTTCGCACCCTTGGTAGAACTGCTAGGATGTCAAATCACGTGAAGCCTTAGAAATTCAGAAACTCCTCCTCAAGGAAGATCTTTCATGAAATATCGCAAGCTGGGCCGGACCGGTTTCGACGTCAGTGACATCGCTTACGGGCTCTGGGGCATGAGCGGCTGGAGCGGCTCTGACGACCGGCAGTCGCTCGATTCCCTGCAGCTCTCCATTGATGCAGGCTGCAACTTCTTCGACACCGCCTGGGATTACGGCAAGGGCAAGAGCGACGGCCTGCTCGGCGAAATCATGGCGCGCAACTCCGGAAAGCGCTTGTATGCCGCCTCGAAAATCCCTCCGGCAAACGACAAGTGGCCCGCACTCCCAACGTACAAATATCTTAATGTCTATTCTCCCGATCACGTTTTCAAGTACACCGACCTGATCCGCAAGAAGCTCCGGGTAGATTCGATTGATGTTCTCCAATTTCATGTCTGGGATGACAGTTGGACCGACGCATCGGAATTTCTCGCCACGGTGGAGAAGTTGAAAGACGGAGGCTGGATCCGCTACTTCGGACTCAGCCTGAACCGCTGGGAGCCGGAGAATGGCATCAAAGCCCTGCACACCGGAGTGGTCGACGTAGTGCAGGTGATTTACAACATCTTCGATCAGGCACCCGAAGACAAGCTTCTTCCCACCTGTCAGGAACTCAACGTGGGCGTGATCGCGCGCGTGCCGCTCGACGAAGGCAGTCTGGGCGGCAAGATGACGCTCGAAACCCGCTTCCCGAAGGACGATTGGCGGTCGCTTTACTTTGGTCCAGAAAACCTTGCGAACACGATCGAGCATGTCGAAAAGCTCAAGAAAATCGTGCCCGCAGGTATGACGCTACCGGAAATGTCCCTGCGCTTCATCCTGTCTCATCCCGCAGTGAGCACAACGATCGTCGGCATGCGCAGCCCGGAACACGTGCGCCAGAACGTTGCCGCCAGTGACGCCGGTCCGCTCGACTCCGGCTTGCTCGCCGAACTGAAAAAGCACCGCTGGGACCGCAAGCCGCAACCCTGGTCGGATTGAGTTGACTAGATCATTTTTTCCAGCCGTACGTAGCTCGCTTCCATTCCACGCTCCATACCGGTCGCGAGCATGGTATTTCGCGTCTCCGCGTCAGGCAGCGTCATTCGCATGGTCATCAAAGTCCCGTTGCCGTCCGCAACGAATCTGGTCTCAACACGGTTGTCCGGCGTAGGATCCGGCAGATACATTCGCTCGATATGCACGAGCTTGTTGTAAGGCTCAACTTCCAAATATTCGCCGGTAACATGGAATCCTTGGCCTTTGGCATTCGTCCACTCATAGCGGAACTTGCCGCCAGGCTTGGCCTCATTGATGCATATAGGCATCGTCCACCCTTCCGGACCGAGCAACCATTTCTGGATTAGTTTCGGATCGGTATGAGCGCGGTACACAGCTTCGGGAGGCGCAGCGAAGCTCCTGGTGATGATTATGTGAGTATCTCCTTCAGTCTTCAACGTCATCTTGCTCATCGGTTTGCTCCTTTCTTGGGTTTTTCCATTCCGGCCAGAACTTCGTCGAGCCGGTCGTAGTTTTTCTCCAGCGCTTTGCGAAGCATTGCCAACCATTGGTCCATAGCTTCGATACCTGCTTTTGCGAGACGACGAGGGCGCTTCGTACCCTCGACCCGCCGAGCAATCAGTCCCGCGTCTTCGAGCACCTTCAGGTGCTGCGAGATAGCGGGTTGCGTCATCTCGAACGGCTCCGCCAATTCATTGACCGTGGCTTCCCCTTTAGCGAGGCGCGCAAGAATCGCCCTACGCGTCGGGTCAGCCAAAGCGGAGAAAGCGCTATCAAGATTATGCATAGGTGATAACTTATATAAGTTATTACTTACTGTCAAGAAGAATTTTCATCCCGTTCATTGGCCACTGGCGGTTTCCTGCGCCGCACCTCACTAAGAATCCATCGGATCGCCTTACCCTACGATCGCTGGTAGTAGGAAGACCGGCAGTTTAGTCTCGCTGCAAAACCATGAAAGCAAATTCACATCGGACCGCGCTCACTTTAAGTCTGTTCACTGTCCTTCTCGCCGTTAACCTTTACGCCCAGAACTCGCACGGATCGCTGCGGGGCACAGTGCAGGACGCCACTGGCGCCCGCATCTCCGCCGCCAGGGTGGTTGCGCAATTAGCGGACTCGTCGATTCAACGCGACGCCGTCAGCGAAGACCGTGGCGAGTTCCGCCTTGATGACCTGCAGCCTGGCAACTACCACATCACGATCAGTGCCAAGGGCTTCGCGCCGGCGCAGGCGGAAGTCTCCGTCGCCGTCGCCAATGTGCGCGATCTCACGGTTACGATGAAACCCGCGTCGGCGTCGCAAACCGTCAACGTACAGGGCAGTTCCTCCTCAATCACCACCGAAGTGACTGACACCTCGAGCGCGGTGCGCGGAGGAGTAGTGGGCAGTCATGATCTGGAGACTTTGCCGCTCCCGGCGCGAAGTTTCGCCAATATTGCCTATCTCGTGCCTGGAACCGAGCCCGTCGAGCCTTCTGACCCCACCAAGGCGCGCATCACCGCAGTCTCGACCGGTGGAAGTTCCGGGTTGAACAACGAGCTATCAGTAGATGGCGCGGAAAATTCCGACGACTGGATCGGCGGCTTCCTGCAGAACTTCTCGCCGGATGGGGTTCAGGAATTCGCGGTGCGCACTTCGAACGAAGACGCCGACACGGGTTGGACCACCGCAGGGTCCGTCATAATTACCACCAAGCGCGGGAGCAACGAATGGCACGGGAGCGGGGCTTTCTTCGACCGCCAGGCTGCGCTGAATGCGCGCTTCCCTATCGAGAATCCCGCGCCGAATCCGAAGCAGCCGTTCTCCCGCCAGAACTATGTGGGAACTTTCGGCGGTCCGGTTGCGAAAGACAAAGTCTGGTTCTTTACATCATTCGAGAACGTGCACGAGAATGCGAGCATCGCGTACAGTCCGGCGAGCACAACGCAATTCGATGCGCTGGCAGAGTTAGCATCCGAGGGATTAATCACCGGCATTCCTTCTATCCCGGTTCCCGCTACCGTTCCAATTCCTTTTCGCGACTACCTGAGTTCGCTGCGCCTAGACTGGGCGCAGTCGCCAAAGTCGAATTGGTTCCTGCGGGCATCCTCAGACAGCTACCTCACCCACAACGCCCTGGTGCAGCAAGCGACACTGCCATCAACAGGCCTGGTCACGCACAACAATTACTGGAATGTGGCGCTGAGCAATACTTATGCCTTCAATTCGACCTGGCTGGGCAATCTGGTTCTCGACGCCAGCCTGTTGCATCTGACGCAGACGCGGAATTCGGATCTCGGCTTCGCCATACAGTTTCCCTTCAGCGTAACGGCGCTTACCGTCTCCGGCTTCGAGACCTTCGGCGACAATCAGTTCGCCACTCCCATCACTCTTTTTCCCGACCTCCGCAATCAGGACAAATATCAGTTCCGCTATGACCTGAGCCATGCAATGGGAACGCATGCGTTCAAGTTCGGAATCGACTTCATTCACGAACCGGTGCTGAGTGGGGCGTTCGCGTCGACGGCGGAGCAGTTCACGACGTATCCCTCGAATCCCGATTGCTATATCAATCCACCGGGCCCGGATTGCGGCGGCATCACGACTGCCTTGCCGTTTTACTACACGCCTCCCAGCGCGATGTGCAATCCAGCGCCTCCTCCGGTCCCCCCAGCCACCATCGGCATTACCTGCACTTTTACTCCTGCCGGCGACGGCAGCTTTTCGCAGAACGTTCAGCGTCTCGCTTTTTACGCCGAGGATTCCTGGCGCGTCTCGCACCAGCTTACGGTCAACTATGGAGTGCGTTATCAGACCACCTGGGGACTATTCATCGGCTCGGGGCGCAACGAGGCCGAGAATGCCGCGTATGTGACGCTGCAAGCGTTGCAGATTCCAATCGTGCCCAGCGTGCCGAGTGACTATCACAAGCAAATCGCGCCTCGTCTGGGCATCGCTTACTCCCCGGGAAGCAGCGGCAAGACAGTGATTCGCGCCGGCTTTGGCCTTTACTACGATGATCTCGCGCAGAATGGATGGGCGACGGCATTTCAGGGCGTTAACAATTCGAACTTCACCACGGGAACGTGCGCTCTCGAGGGAGGTCCGGGCACGTATTCACTTCTCGGCTCCGGCTGCATGGCGGGCGGCCTCGGACCTTTGGCGCCTGTTCCAACTCCGGCTAATACGGTTACCGGCAATTTGGCCGGTTCGCCTTACAAAACTCCTTACGCCATCCATACCACCGGCGGCATTCAGCACGCTTTCGACCAGCATTGGCTGGCGAGCGCTGATTACATACACGAGCAGGGCAATCATGGCTACCGCGGCTTCCCCTACGGTAGTGGCTCGAATCTCTTCACTCCGCTCATTTCCAGCTCAGAACCTGCCAATGAATACGCCACCGATCAGCAGGACGTTGTGCCGAACGTGAATGTATTCGAGTCGGACAACCGTTCCAGCTACAACGGCCTGCTGTTGCATTTGCAGGGGAATATGCGCCGCTTCAATCTGGTTGCAAACTACCAGCTGTCCAAGGCACAGACCTGGGGATGCCTGCTGGGCGAGCTGTTTGACTATGTGGATGGCGTCTGCCCGAACCAGCCAAACCAACCGAATCCCGGATTCCTGAACGCTTTCGGACCGGGCGACTATGGACCTTCCGGCGAAGACGTCCGCCACCGCTTTGTGCTGGCAGGCACCGTGCATCTCCCGGGCGGTTTCGAGTTGAGCACCATCAATCAGTTTGAGAGTGCTCGCCCCATCACCATCACGAACCAAAACAATACCGACCGCATTTACGTTCAGCTCAACAACGGGACGCCTGCCTATACCAGTCTGGACGAATTCCGCGGCACGCCCTACATCCAATCGGATTTGCGCGTTACGCGTCCTTTCAAAATCAAGGAGCGCTGGCAGGTCGATCCCTTCATCGAATTCTTCAACCTGTTCAACCGTAACAATCCCGGAGCAAACTTCGCGGTCAATGTGGCTCAGCTCCCGGTTCCATCCGCCCAGATGGCGCCGAATGCGGAAGGCCAAACCATCGTCAGCAATGTTTGCCTGGGCGCGAACGCCCTCAATTGCACTCTGGCAAATTCGGTGCCCCTCGCCAGCCTGAAGCAGCTTGAGATACCGGAAGGCGCCCTGGGAGATTTCTTCGGTCCGGGCACCACGGTGGGTATCCCCTTCGCTGCACAGATAGGCGTGCGTGTGACTTTCTAGGAGTCTCGCCTCATCCGCGGTGGATTACACCGACAGGAGGTGCCCACTCGCTCATAGGATGCGGCGCTCCGCAGTCCAGGCATCGCGTTACATCGAACCGGGACGCGCAGTGCGGGCATACACCCCGGCTTTGGAAGGTATCGAATGGCTGTCCGCAGTGTCCACACTTCCAATACTCTCCCGCCGGGGGCGCGGTCTTGCAGGCAGGACAGGAAAACTCTTCCCGGCGAGGCAATTTTGCAAAACGGGAGAGCGCCTGCGCCTGCTTAAATCCGCTCCAACAGTTGATCAGGATAAAGACGGCAATCGCTCCCAACCAGACGGATTGGATTTTAATGGCGATGAAGATGAACCCAGCCACGCCCAGCAGGCCGACGATCGTAGCCGCCATCAAGCTACGGGCGCGTCCCAGCACGAACCAGAGCAGAGAACGAAGAATCTGGCCGCCATCCAGGGGATAGATTGGCAGGATATTGAAAATCAGCAGAACCCTGTTCCAGTTCCAAACCGCCTGCAGAAAAGCATGAACATCGGGCGCTGCTTCGGCCCATCCCAGGGACCGGCTAAGCGAGGTCACTATGAACAGGATTACACCCAGCGCCACGTTCACCAGCGGTCCCGCAGCGATACTCCACAGTGTGGCGCCCGGCCGTTGTGGCGGATTCACATAGGCCACTCCACCGAGCGGCCACAACACAATGGTGTCGGCAGTTCCGCCTACTTGCCGGCAGGCCAGGGCGTGGCCAAACTCATGAAGCGTAACTATCAGGAACAGCGCCAAATACTCCAGCACATTCCAGGTGACCGAGGAATAGCTTTCCTTTCGAGCGCTGATTTCGTAGGCCGCCACCAGAAACCAGGACCAATGCAGGAACACATCAATGCGGAACAAACGAAACAGGTGGATCGACCCCTGGCGGGCGGTGGGCATGTGCAGCAGTCTACTTCATAATTCCCTGCCGCGGTAATGGCGATCGGCTCGCATGAAAGATGCACAAGGAGAGCGGAATTAGCCGACGATTTTTGGTCGGGGAGCCTATGATCCGTGAAACTTATGATCGGGTGGGACAAACGATTCGCGAGGCAAACCATTCCATCAGTCCATAGGCTCGCCGCTCTACCGCACGAGCCACTCGGTTGCGGTGTGCACCCGGACCAGCAGCTGACCGTAGGTTAGAACGAGCGTGACGATCACGACGGCCGCGGCGCATATCGCAGACGCCACCGAATATCCTGGAGCCGGACTCTGTCGCTGTTCCGTCCAGGAAATCAATCGCTCCACGCGCGCATTCACGGACTCCGCCGGGCTATGGACCAAAGCAGTGGTCAGTTCGGCTGGCGGCTCGAGCGGAACCAGTCGCGACAACTTGATCAACGCTGCAGCCAGATCCAGTGCTTCGAAAGCGCTCGAGACCGCAGCATCATCCGCAGCCATTTCAGTCGCATCGCGCCACGCGCTTTCCAGTTCCGCCATCCCAGGAAATGAGACCAGCCGCAGAACCAGCTTCCTCAGGTTATCCCGCTGACGAACGTGCACCATTTCGTGCCGCAGCGCCGTATTCAATTCCCGCTCGGTGAGCACAAATTCCGCCGCCTGCGATAACCACACGGTAGGCCGCAGGATGCCCGCTGCAGTGAGCGGCGGAGTAGTCCCCGAAACCCGCAGCACCGAAACCGTATCTTTGGACTCTGCAGGGCTGGAACCGGTCAAACCCGCCTGGCGCGTCCACTGCGCAACGGTTCGAGAAGCCTGCGTCCACGCCGCTGCCGCCTTCCACATTCCCGCCAGCATCAGCGACATCCCGCACAGGGCCAGCACTACCGGCGCAGCGCCCATGGGTTCGTCCACAGTGCGGGGTTCGAGCAGCAGGAACGAGGGCACAGCCAAGGCAAGTGTCGCGCCAGTAGCCACTACGAATGGAAGCAAGCGCAAGGCAAAAAGCAGGTCGGCGCTGCGTCTCGCGGAATACTGCTGGCTGGCAAGCCACACTCTCCGCCACACGCCCCAAACTGCCAGGGACAAGCCACCGTAGAGCAGGATGAAGATCGAAAACGAAACGGCGATCCCGCGAACCGCAAACATTACTCCGTCTCCTTCGGGCTCGGGATGTGTCCCGATTCCCGTGGACCTGACTCACGGATATAAAGTTCACGGCGCTTGCTTTCCACCAGTTTCCGCAAGTCGTCGAGCAATTGCGCGTCCCTCTCTCCGAGGATTTCCACCAGGAACGAAAGCGGCAAAGACGAAGCCGGACTCGCATCCAGCAATTGGCGAAGGGCCTGACACGCGGCCTCCCGGTGCAACTCCTCAAGGCTGAACCGGGGAACGTAACGGAACGCCCTGCCTTCTTCCGATCGCGTCAGAAGCCCCTTCTTGAACAATCGATCCAGCGTGGTCATCACCGTGGTGTATGCCAGGTTCTGGCAGACACCTTGGACCAGTTCGCGGACAGTGGCGCTGCCCCTGGCCCACAAAGCGTCGAGCACGCGCTGCTCCAGCGGACCGAGCTGCCGTGAGGAGCTTCGAAATGGTTGGAAAATCCGCCTCATTCGCTGAACCTTATTGGTGCTTACCCAGAAAGGTATTCTACACGGAGTTCGAAGCACGAAAAGCTTCCTCAGGCCGCTCCCTCCCTTCTTTTCTCCGTCACATCCTCAATAGCCAGCAAGATGAAGGGATGCCCTGGCTGCAATTCAACGCGGCGGGCGTTGAGCAGCATGTCTCGCGTTCCAAGGCGGGGAAAATCATGACTCATTTCGAAATCGTCCACCCGGCAGTTTCGCGGGACAATTTCCTCCAGCAACTCGCGTAGCCCCGGAATATTCCACTGGCCATTGCCTAGCTCATAAATCAGACGCTTCTCGGTTTCTTCGCGAGACACATCGAAAGTCCGGTAGAACGCGGGATTCGCGGCGGTAACCTGTAGACTCGAATTCAACACCAGGATCGGTTCCCGAGCAGTCTCGACAATCGTGTCCGCGTACTCCCGTGTCTGATCCAGCGAGCGCTTCAGACTGTCGACGTCCTGCAGGCTGATCACCGCCCCCTCGATCCGGTTGTCCCAGGTCTTGTAGGGACGCACATGCAGCACCTGCCACCCACCTTCCTTGGTGCGCACCTGCCGCTCTTGCGGAGTTACACGACGAATAGCTTCGTGGGCCAGTGATTCCAAATCCTCCACGTCCAAGTTCGGCCGGATCTCGCCCAGGCGACGGCCAATGTCCCCGGGCAACAGGTTCAGAAGCTTTTGCGCGGGCGGAGTGAATCGTCGAATGCGCAAATCATTGCTCACCATCACCACCGGAATATCGACGTGGCCAAGCAGATTAAGCAAGTCGTTGTTAGCCGATCCCAATTCCGAGTTACGGTTCTGCATTTCTTCGTTGAGCGTCGTAAGCTCTTCGTTGGTGGATTGCAATTCCTCCTTAGCAGTCTCCAGTTCTTCGTTGGTGCTCTGCAATTCTTCGTTTGCCGACAACACCTCTTCATGCGCCGACTTGAACTCTTCCGTGGTGGTCTCATGCTCCTCAATGAGCGACCGCAACTGCTCCCGCAACTGATTCATTTCGCGCTTCAGAATCTCTGTGTCCCGCGCCGTGGAGCGTGCTACTTTCGCCGTCTTGCCGGTCCTGCCCTTGTCCTCCAAACCCGCCGACTTGCGAGCCTCATCCTGAAACACAACCACGTAAAAGCGCTCATGCGCGGTTGGCCCACGCAATGGCACGACCTCTAGGTTCACTTCGCGCGTTCCAGTTTCGGATTGAATTCGCACGCCCTGCTTCCGCACCGTGGCATTAGTCTTCTTGGCAGTGTTCAGGGCTGCGCGCAAATCGATTAAAAGACCCTCGCGCGCCATCTTGGCCAGACTGAAGCTGGGTTGGCCAGCCGGCGGCTCAAGGTAGGCTCCAGTCTTGCCATGAAACTGCACAATCTCCAATTGATCGTTCACCACGATGCTCGCGGGAACAAACCGGTTCACCAGTAGATGCTCCACTTCCCGTTCCACGGTAAAAGGAGCCGGCAGCTCCCTTGGCTGCTTTGCGTCGGCGCGGATCGGCAAATAATCGGAGTTAGCGAAGTAGGTCGTCAGCCGCGCCGCGGTCCTTCTCTTCTGATAGATCTTGTCCTTCTTGTCGACCAGCCCGAAGTGGTCGGCAAATCCCCCCAGATTTTCCGCCGATCCCAGCACCAGATAACCGCCGGGCTTCAGGGAGTAATGCAATGTGGGAATGACTCGCCGCTGCAATACCGGCCCTAGGTAGATGAGTAGGTTGCGGCAGCTCACCAGGTCGAGGTTCGAGAACGGTGGATCTTTCACCAAGTTTTGCTTGGCAAAAATGCACATATCCCGGATGGACTTGTTGACCTGAAATCCCCCATCCAGCCGGATGAAGAATCTCTTTAAGCGATCCGCCGAGATCTCCGAGACCGCCGCCTCGGTGTACAGGCCGGTGCGAGCACGGTCGAGCGCAGTGTCACTGATATCAGTAGCGAAGATCTGGATTGCGGTGGCGGCCTGCGAGATGTTCCGGCTGTGGACCCACATGTATTCCAGCAGTGTTATCGCGATCGAATAGACTTCTTCACCGGTGGAGCAGCCGGCCACCCAAACCCGGATGGGGTTATCCGGCTTGCGACCCTCAAACAGTTTGGGATAAACATGCTTGCGCAGCGCCACGAAAGCTTCCGGCTCCCGGAAGAATCCAGTGACGTGGATCAGCAGATCGCGGTACAGTTCGTCCAGTTCTTCCGGTTTCTTGCCAATGAAACGCAGGTAGTCTTTCAGTTTGTCGACCTTGTGTACCACCATGCGCCGGCGGATGCGGCGCTGCAGCGTGGTGTGCTTGTAGTTGGTGAAATCCACTCCGGTCGATTCCCGCAGAAGTCCGAACAGCGCGTTCAGGTCGCTGCCCACCATCCCCTCAGACCCTTCCACCTCCGACACGACCCGCGCCACATATGGATGCTGGCTGATTCCTCCGAGCTCGCGAGCGATATCCTTTGGCGAAAGGATGAAGTCGATGCAGCCGGCGTTGACCGCATTGCGCGGCATGCTGTCGTACTTCGCCGACTCCTCATCCTGAGCAAACGTGATTCCTCCCGCTGCCTTGATGGCCCGGCATCCCTCTGTGCCGTCTGAAGCCGTGCCCGATAAGATGACGCCGATGGCTTGCTGCCCTGCGTTCTCTGCGAGGGAGCGAAAGAAATCATTGATCGGCATGTGCTGCCCCCGGGTGAGCACTCGAGAACCCAGCTGCAACATCCCGTTCTTGAGGGTCAAGTTGGTGTTGGCTGGAATCACATAGGCGTGGTTCGGCTGCACCACCACGCCCTGAGTCACCTCGGTGACCGGGATCTTGGTCGTCCGTGACAGGATTTCCTGCAGCACGCTGCCATGCTTGGGGTCGAGGTGCTGCACCAACACGAAGGCCATCCCAGTTTTTTCCGGCAGGTGCCGCAATAGTTCAGAAAATGCTTCCAGACCTCCCGCGGAGGCTCCGATACCCACGATGGGGAACAATCCAGAGGATGGTTTGGCGTCATCTTCGGGGGCAGCTTTGCGACGCGACTTGACTTGCTTGCGTGGAGAACTCTTCATCGACTCCTCCTGAGAATGAAGGCTTCCAAGGAGCCTGGACCCGTAACTCGGAACCTGTGAATCTGCTTCCCCTCTGTCCGTCCCGACAGGCCCTGCAAGGCGCGACGGCGCCCGCAAGAAGATTCGAGCGCATTCTAGAACGACCTAGTTTGCGGGTCAACGACTATGGGTGAGAAAAACGCGAGGCACAGCAAACGATTCCCAATATGGTCCGAGAGGGCTTGAAATAGAGGTGGGAAACTCCCAGATGCCCTCCGTAGAGACGTAGCTTGCTACGTCCCTGGCAGCGGCGGCAAGACGTTGCAGGCAACGTCTCTACCGAAAGTACGGGACAGCGAAATTCTGGGGTGGGAAACGGGAATCGAACCCGCAACCGTCGGAGCCACAGTCCGGTGCTCTGCCAGTTGAGCTATTCCCACCGCCAGCCTGATTATAGCAACCTGTCTTCCAGGCTGTCTTTGCCTTAAGACCTGCATTTCGACGCGGCCGTTCGGAAACGGAATTTTCCACCGCTAAATCTCGTCCGGTTGTGACGTACGACCGTGACCTCGGTTGCCCCCGCACCTATTCTGAGAGATCACAAGGAGATCCTCGTGATCCAGAAAGCTGTTGCGCTGCTCGCTCTGCTGTGGCCTTTGGCTGTGGCACATGCCTCCATCACCGAAATTCGCAAGGATTTCCTAAACGAAACCTCGCTGCTGCCAGCCACTCCCATCATCACCGCGCCAGCGGTGAATGCAAGTTATCTGATCTGCGTGACTGTCGGCGACGTGCAAACCAGCGCACCCGCAACCATCCTGCGCTGGACCGACGAGAATGGCGAGTTCCGCAACTTCACTTACTCCACGATAAACGGCGCGCCCAACGGCTGTCATCTGATTCGCAACCAGGCCGACACTGCAGCCAGCATCGAGACCAGGGGAACTTATTCTGGCTTTTACAATCTCTTCGCGTTCGGGTTCGGTTTTTGGCCGGGACAAATCCAGTCCCAGGGTGGAATCGAGAAGCCGGTCAACTACGCCGTCACCGGTACCAACGGTGGCCACGAATTCTCTTTCCCCGGATATCCCTGGCTGTTCTCGGTAGTGGCCGCTAGCAATTGCCGGTGGGAATTATCGGGCGGCTGGTCGGGTGCAATCTCCGGCGTGGGATCGCAGATTTCTACCGCTTATGGCGGCGGTAACGGCGTGTTTACCACCTTGACGGCGGACTGCGGCTATACCCTCATTGCGGTTCAGTTTGGCGGTCCCGCGCTCGGACCCGGCGCGCTCACCGACTACGAACTCAACTTGCTCAACTGGACCAGTGCCACATACCCCACTTGGGAAACCGTGTTCACCCCCAGCAACGCAGTCAACGCGCTGGTCTCCTGGAACATCGCCGAGCAGCCCGATGGCGGCTTAATAGAAGAAGCCATCAACTTCACAGGATGGGGCAACGTGGACAATCCCTGCCCCACGGAATACCTCGCGGACACGGCGGGCGACCCAGCTTCCTGCGTGACTCTGGTCTCGGTGGCAGCCGATGCAGCATTCCAGGTGAGAACCACTAACCAGACCGGGCAGGCGTGGGGAACCTCGCCCGCCTACAGTGCCGAAGTTGATGTGATTCTGTTCTGAAGATGTGGCGAGAGTCGACTGGTCCTTACCCTAGACCAGCCCCTGTTACTCTTCAGCTAAAAAGTGGTTCCATAGAGAACCTACCAGGTGAGTCAAGCTGGCAAGGGATAAGCAGAAGAAGAAAGATGAGAAACTATCGAGAATCCCAGAGAAAAAAACGGAAGATCGAGATAGGAGCGTCGGGCGCTCAGACTGCGGGGCCGGATTGACGAATTCTTCGTTCACAGGTCCTGGAGAGAATCTTGTCTGCCCGCAACTTCTCGATCCCGGTCAACCCACAAGCAGTCGCCGTCAACCACCTATCCCCGCCCTACACCTACGTATTCAAACCCCATAGCGCGCAGCCGCGCGGAATCCAGCAGGTTCTTCGTATCCACGATGATGGGTTTCTTGAGCAGGTGCTTGATGCGGTCAAAATCAAGCGCGCGGAACTCCGGCCAGCCTGTGCCCACCACCAGCGCATCCATACCTTCCGCCGCAGCATAGGCCGATTCACAATAGCGCACCGAGCCATTCAGCCGCAGCTTGGCCTCGGAGAGCGCCACCGGATCATAAGCGCGCACCCGCGCGCCGTTGGCCACCAGCCGTTCGGCCAAGCGCACTGCAGAAGATCCTGCCACCGAATTCGTATTCGGCTTGAACGCCATACCGAGAATTCCCACGTCTTTGTTCTCCACCGAATTCAGAGCCAGCGCGATCTTTTCAACCAGGCGCTCCGCGAGGGTGTGGTTAACGTCTCGTGCCGCGCTCAGCACTCGCAGCGGAACCCCGTTGGCCTTGGCTAGTTCCGCCAGGGAATCCATGTCAGACTCTGCAAACACACCGCCCATGCCCGCTCCGGGCTGCAGACAGCGCGGAGCGATTTTCTTGTCGAGGCCAAGCGCCAGAGCCAGACTGACTGCGTCCGCGCCCACGCGCTCGCACAGCGCAGCAACCTCGTTGATGAAAGAAATCTTGGTGGCCACAAATGCCGTCGCCGACTCCCGTACCAGTTCGGCCGTCGCCTGGTTAGTAACAATCACCGGCACGCCCCGCATCACCAGCGGATGAAAAATCTGCTTCAGAACCTGCACTGCTTCGTTGGAGGTCGATCCCAGAATCAGTCGGTCCGGCCAGTTGAAATCTTCCACGGCGCATCCGTCGGTGAAGAACATGGGCTGGGAAACGATCGTACCGTGCACACCCGCATCTTTCAGCGATTTCTCGAGCGCCGTAGCCGTACCTACTGCCACCGGCGTGACGATGGTCAGAATCGGTGGCTTGGTCGCCAGCCGCGCGATCCGCATCACCACGTCGGCCAGATTTTCCGCTCCATCTTCAGCCAGGAAAATGACTTGGGTCTTGCGCGCAAACGATTCGATATCCGTGGAATACGCCAACCGTCCTGCCCGCACGTTTCGCCGGATGATCTCTTTCAGGTTTTTCTCAAAGAATGGGATATTGCCCTGCGCCATTTCCACCATGCGCGAACGGTCAGGATGACAGCACGAAACCGGAGTGCCAAAATCCGCAAGACAGGCCGAAATCACTGTCCCCAGGTAACCCGAACCGTAGACCCCGATCTGCATTCCTGCCCTCCGGCCTTGCCTAAAACCCACGCCTAAGCGGCTCTCAGCGCGGGATTTCCGCAGTTCCCTATCTTTAGTATTTACAGCCCAACCTGCCCGCGCGCAATGCACGGGAGGGAGATGTACCAGGGGCCATTCAGACTCGGCAAGGGGTAACGTAATGCCAGGGTAACTAGGTGAGGTAACCGGGCGATATTACGGGCGAAAGAAATACGATCCCGGCGTGGTCCGGTCCAACGACGGGCGCGTACGCCAGGGTGCGGTCGATTCTGACCATTCGACCTGGTTTGTCGACAATTCGATTCTTAAGTCTGGCCCAGGGCGACAGCTGCGTCGGTCACCGTTGCGTCCCACGAGACCAGCTTGTCCATGCTGGTGACCTTTAACACTGAATCGATGTGTTTGTTCGCCCCTGCCAGTCGCAGTTCCCCGCCAGCCTGCTTCACGATCCCGGCGGACATCACGATGATCCCGACCCCGGTGCTGTCCATATGGGTCACGCCACTCAGGTCAAAGATAATCTTCTTTTCGTTCTTCTCGCGCACCAGATTGTCGGTGGTCCATTCCAGCTGCTTGCACTCCCGGCCGATGGTGATTCGTCCCGTTATCTCGAGGACAACGATGTCAGGCGGCAAGTGCTTGGTCTGAATCTCCAGCATAAGAGTCCTTTCTAATTCGCGGCGATGCGAGATGGTTTGGACCAACCACGCAGGGAGGGTTTTTCCTTGGCCGACCATATTAGGGGCGGGGCGCTGCCAAGTCAATGCGCCGCGGCGCTCCCATGGATGGGGTCAGGAGCCCATGAAACTCCGGCGCATGCAGCCTCTAACGGCTCCCCGTCACCGGCCGCGGCGGCGCATCCTTCACGTATTTGTCAAACCAGCGAAGCATCTCGTAAACCAGCTGTTCGTTCGACTCCATTGCGGTATACCAGTGCGGCTCGTGCGGCAGGACGACTAGGCGAGTGGTGCCGCCGTTGCCTCGAATCGCTTCGTACAGCTTGGTCGATTGTATCGGCGTGGTACCCGGATTCGCGTCTTCCGCGCCGTGCACGATGAGCAGCGGCGTCTTCAATTTGTCGGCAAAGAAAAACGGTGAGACTTTCAGATAGACATCCGATGCCTCCCAAACCGATCGCCGCTCGTTCTGAAACCCGAAAGGCGTGAGCGTCTTGTTATACGAGCCGCTGGTAGCGACCCCGGCCCGGAACAAATCTGAATGTGCGACGAGGTTCGCGGTCATTAAAGCACCGTGGCTGTGTCCAGTAACCCCGATCCGGTCGGGGTCGGCCACGCCCAGTCGCACTGCTTCATCCACTGCGGCCTTGGCATCTGCAACGAGCTGTTCCAGATAGGTGTCGTAGGCCTTCTTCGGATCGCCGACGATGGGGAACGAAGTGTTGTCGATGATCGCGTAGCCCGCCAGCAGCAGCAGCCGGTATTGCCGCAGCTGCGTGAAAGTTTCCTGCGAGCCCGCGACCTGGCCGGCCTTCGAAGCGTCGGAATAGTCCAGAGGATAGGCATAAAGAATGGTCGGGACTCGCGTACCTTCTTTATAGTCGGGCGGCGTATAGAGCGTGAACGACAGGTCCAGCCCGTCGGCGCGCTTGTACTTGACCAACCGCTTCTTGATCGCTCGCACTGCCGGCGCTGGATCGGGAATGTGCGTCAGAGCGACGCTGGTCGAAGTAAAGGCCGCTTCTCCAGCAGGCGCATCATTGCTGGCAGGTTTTCCAAGCGTTCGCTCGAACGCATTCGGCGGGTCGGCCGGCGATTGATGCCAGGTGAGAAAGGTCTTGGTGTCCGGCCCGGTGAAGGAAATAAATTGCTCGTAACAGGCCTTATCGCTGCGAAACAGACGTTCGGATTTCAGGGTCTTCAGATCGAGACGATCAAGGAACGGTCGATCCCCGTCGGGCGAAGCGCCGATGCCTGAAAGGTAGATCGAATCCCCCGCCTCACGAACTACCCACGCCCCGTTCGCCAGCTGGCGCTTGACTGGAGTGCCTGGGTTCGCATATCTCTCGTCCGTGGAGAGATCCCAAATCAAGCGCTGCTTCGGCTGTTGATCGTCGACGTCGATGACGAAGCTCCGTCTCCAGTGCCGGTTTTCATCGTACTCAGTCAGAAGAGCGGTGCCGGCTTGTTCGCCCCAGGCGAAGCCGACGTAACGCTGCTCAGTCCGCGTGATTTCGACGGCCGGTGAGTTGAACGGCGCCTTCTGCAGCAGGATCTTGTCGCGAGCAGCAACTTTAACTTTCCAGTCGCCGTCATCCAGCGCTTCCGCCCAGACCAGCGTCGCCGGCTCGGTGGAACGCCAGGAAAAATCGCGCGGACCCACTGGCACACCTGCAATAGGTACGCGATCGGCCAGCGGAAGCGACGCGATGGTATGAACCTGAACGTGTGCGCGGTCGGAGGTCTCCCAGACTTCGACTTCGCGCGGGAAGCGATCGTAAGTGGTCACGTAAGAATAGGGCTTGTGGATCGCGGCCACTAGTATGTGCTGCCCATCCGGGGCGGCAGCAACCAAATCGTAATTCCCCGGCTTTCCCACCGGCGTGATCGTTCCGGTGGTCGCATCGACCAAAGCGAGTTGCGACGCGGCGTAGTAGTCGAAGACATCCTCGTCGTGCTTGTTGCCGAGGGTGTCGCGGTTTTCGTAGGTGCTGCTCTCTCCTTTCTCTCCCGTCGTCTCCTGGATGCTTGGACCAGCCGGTACCACGGGTTCGGGCGGCGGAGCACCCATCCCCTGCGGCACCAGCTTGACCAATAACGTTTTCTGGTCCGGCATCCATTGCATCTCGTCGTTAAACATCGGATTCAAACGCACGCCGGACATTCTATATATTTTCGCGGTCTTGCTATCGCCGATCCAGAGTTCGACCGCATCGGGAGCGAGATTGACGAAAGCGAATCGCTTTCCGTCCGCCGCCCACATGGGTGCACCCGGGCACGCGCCATCGGGAAGCGCGATGGGAATTCGAGCCTCATCTTTGCGAGGATCATCAGCGACATGCACCAGCTCGAAACTCCGGGCGCAGGGTGTGATGCCGTAACCGCCCGGAGTGTCGTGCTTGCTGTGGTTCTTCGGCTCCACGCGCACGCCGGCCAGACGCAAGAATGGTGTCGACACCCGGCCAATCGACGGATAGTCCTGCCAGGACACCAGCAGGATCGCGTCCTGGGTCGGGCTCACCCTCGGCACTGGCGGTGAAGGCGCGTGCATCACATCCAGAATATTTTTCGGAGGCTGGTTATATCCGGATACACCTTCGGTCGCAATCGCCGCTGCCGAGGTCACGTCCAATGAAAAAGACGTATTGGACTGCGCCGCAATGGACCCGGCGCAGGCAACGACCGCTCCGACCAAAAACAAAAGAAAGCGCAAGGCGTTCCGGACTGGCATGAGTTCCCTCCGCTGCAATTCACCGGCAAAACCGATAGACAAGACTACATTCCATGCAAGCCGGTCGGGCCGATCACTGGCGAAAAATCTTACGTGGGTGAAACCGTCAAGTCAACGAAGGCCGTGGAGTTGTGGTCAACGCGTGTAGTCGCACGGTTACCTCAACAACTCGAAGATGCTCGTGCGCATCGGACACTTTCAGCGTCTCAAAGCTCGTCCACGAAGGCGAGATC
>DATHMS010000033.1:0-6552 GCA_035486795.1 Candidatus Sulfotelmatobacter sp.
CACCGCGCGCTTGATCCGTCCCACCGCCTTGGCAGCCTTATTCGGAGGACAGAACTGCTTGGCATACTCGATCATGTTTTCCATGAAGCCATCGCGCTCGTAAATGTCATTGATGATGCCGAGTTCCTGCGCCTCCTCAAACGAGAAGGTGTTGCCCGTGACCATCAGTTCGATCGCTTTGCTTTTCCCCACCAGCCGCGAGAGCCGCTGCGTGCCACCTGTGCCCGGAAGCACCCCCAGGTTCACTTCAGGCAGACCGATCTTGCCTGCATCCTTGCGTGCAATCCGAATATCGGCAGCCATCGCAATTTCCAGCCCGCCGCCCACGCAGTGCCCGTTGATTGCCGCAATCACCAGCTTCGGCGTGTGCTCCAGGCGCAGCAGCATTTCGTTAGCGTGGAGGCAGAAGTAATACTTAAACGTCGGATCAACGCTCGAAAGCATCTTGATATTCGCTCCGGCGGAGAAAAACTTGTCGCCGGCTCCGGTTAGCAAAATGACGTAGGCATCATTGTCCATGCGCGCCCGCAGGATCGCCTCATCGAGCTGCCGGTTCATCTCGTAGGTGTAGGTGTTGGCGGGCGGATCGCACATCTCGATCACGGCTACGCCGCCATCCCTGCGGTAGTTGACAAGCTGCTTTGCGGTTTCGCCGGTCGCCGGCTGCACTGTGGTCGCCATGTTTGTAGCTCCTTATAGATCCCAATTTACCTTAGTCATTCCACTATCTCTATTGTCGTTCCGACCAAAAGTCAGAAGTCTGCTTTCGTCGGCGCCCGTTACAAACCTAGCTTCAGCGCCCGTTGCGCGTTCTCGTACCTGTCATTACGCCACGCAGAAAGATGTCGCTCATCTCGCTTGCGAGTTGTTCCGCGTCAGCGTCGACCCGCGGGTTATGCCAGGTGTAAATCCAATTCATCATGCCGAACAAACTCAGCACAGCGATGCGCGTCGAGAATTGCAATGCCCGGTCCGTCTTCAGTTCATCCAGCAAGCTCACGCAGATTCTGTAGTATTCGCGCTTAATAGCCGCCACCTCGGAGGCAAAGCCATTCTTCAGCGCTTCTGCCTCGTGCGTCAGCACTTTCATGCTCGCCGGATTGGCGAGAAAATATTCCAGGTGATTGAGAATGAAGATGCGGATCTGCTGTTCCGGATCGCTCACGCCCTCCAGCCGCGACTTCAGCCGCTGGACGATGGTGGTGAAGGTGTGCTTCTGGATTAGAAAGAGCAGCCGTTCCTTGGACTCGAAATAGTAATAAAGCCCCGCCAGCGACATTCCACTCGCCCGCGAAAGGTCGCGCATCGAGGCGCCTTCGTATCCCTTCTTGCAGAATACATCGGTTGCATGGTTGATAATCTGTGCCAGCCGCCGGTCGAAGCGCGTTGCCGAAACCGGGGCGGCTCGATGCCGCCGCGTGGGAACTCGTGCCGCTGTCAAAGGGCTCGCCATAATTCAAGAGAGAGAGAATCGCCTGATTCGAACGTTCGTTCGAATCTAGTATACGGGAACACCGCCTTCGGTCACAAGTCCTGAGATTGGGCTTGCCCCAGCATCATGGGTGCGGCTGTGACGGTGCAGGCTGTGTCAAAGGAGCTTGCTGGATCACTTCGCGCTCCACCAGCATAATCTTTTTCACCTGGTTTCGATCATATGTCTGCTCTTTTCCATCAACCCGTACCAGCACTTGGGTCATCGACACGGATATCGCATCGCCAAGCGCTACCGATCCGTCCCTTAGTTCAACCGTGTCCCTCGAGAGGCCGCCGAGTTCTACGGTGATGCTGCCACCCGGAAGCTCGTCGGGCGTCACGTCCAGCGGAGTACCTCCCGGCGCGAAGCCTTCCTTTGTTAGATCGAGCTGGTGCGTTCCCACGCTGAGCCGAACCATGACCGGCGTTGTGCCAGCTTCCTGGCCATCAACCTTCAACTTGGCGCCGGGCGGCACCGAAATGACTCTCAAGGGAATCGTTTTGACTCCGGGCGGAGCCAGCATATCTTTCTTGGCTGACAGCGAAATGCTAGCGGGAATCCCCACCGAATTGAATTGGAATTGAATCTTCGCTGTCTGGCCTGCTTCCAAATCCGAAACCTGAAGTTGCCCTTCACCGATTCGCACTTTGTTCTTATCCATGAAATACACAGTGAACGTGGCGTGCGGGATCTGCTTGCTCGTCAGATTTTGGACACTCACGTCAGAAATGAACGTGCTTTGCCCAGCGTAGGTGCCCATTTGCCGGAGTTTCTCGAAACTTAGCCTGAGAGCAGGATTATCCGCAGGCCACATCATCACTATTGCGGGTTCGTTCTTGGCCAACACAACGGATGCGAATACAAGAACGAGAATGAGGGCAAGAATGGGCCGGTTTTTGGTCATCTGGGCGCGAGTTGTACCACACATCGACTTCACACGCATCGCTACGTTCTGACCCATGCCGCGTCGGCTTAGTTCCTCACATCCGCTAGCAGCCGTTCGATCTCGCTCTTCTCTTCACCCGTAAGTGGGAGCAAGGGCAGCCGCGGTGCCCCGCCAAAGTAGCCGTTGAAGTCCATGCCGTACTTCACGCCGGGGATTCCAAAGTCCCCCACCAATCGTTGGGCCGCGCCGGCAATGCGCTCCTGCTTCAGCCGCGCCAGATCCGCGTCGCCCTCTTTCCACGCCGCATAAATCTCGTAGCACGACGTTGGCGCAACACAGGCGAAGGCGAGGATCGCCCCAGCCGCGCCGGCATCAAGCGACGGATGCAGCTTGTGCGCCGCCCCTACCAACACCTGGAATCCGGCTTCCCTCTGCCGGGTTTTCATCTTGCCGACTACCGTGACTGCCGCCGAGGAAGGTTTCGACAAAGGCAAAGACGAAGATGAACCCGCCAATACCGCAACCTGCACTAGCTCTCCGCCATCTCCGCCCGAACCGTTAGCAGCAACCGCCAGCATGCGCGGCGTAACCGCCTCAAACGTCTCGGTCACTGTCACGCTCCGCCGGATGTGCCGCGTGCCTTCCACCATCGTGCGAACCTTCTCCACCTCGCCACTCGATTCCTTAATCCCGATCAGGTTCGGATGCTCCGCCAGTGCGATCACCACCTCCGCTGGAATGTCGTAGCCCGTCGCCTGCGGAAAGTTGTAAATGATCACTGGCAGCGGTGATCGATCAGCCACGGTGCGGTAAAACGCTAGCATGCTGTCAGTCTGCATCTGCTTCTTGTAGTAATGCGGCGTCCGCACCATGGCAACGTCGTAGCCCAGCTCAGCGGCATATTCTGTAAGTCGCAGCGTCTCGATCGCCGACTCAATCCCCGTGCCGGCGATCAGCACCTTGTTTGGCGCAGCCGCTTCGCGCGCGGATTTCAGCACGTCGCGCCGCTCCTGGTCGGAAAGCAGAATGGCTTCGCCGGTCGATCCAAGCACGACAATGCCAGCGCAAGGCGTCCGCGAATACCGCTCCACGTTGCTCTCGATCTTTTTGAAGTACACATTGCCGTCGGGGTAAAACGGCGTGGTAATGGGAGGAAAGATACCGTGAAGTAGCATATGGCACCTCGCGCACTGATTATTACACGCGAAACGTGGCGCTCCGTCGCGCCCTACCGGCTCTTGACCGTGCGTTCCGCGTGCAATTGCTGCAGAGCTCGTATGTTCAGCTCGCCGCGCTGCAGCGCCGCGATTCCTTCCGCTGCCGCTCGTGCCGCCGAGAGCGTGGTAATGGTGGGAATGTGGGCCATCACTGCGGCACGCCGGATCGCTTTTTCGTCGAACCACGGCTCCAGTCCGGTGGGAGTGTTGACGATGAGATGAATACGCCGGCCCTTGATTAGATCCACTACGTTCGGACGGCCTTCTTTCACCTTGTACACGCGCTCAACCTTCATCCCCGCAGCTTCGATCACATCGCCCGTACCTGACGTCGCTACCAGCTTGAAGCCCATATCCACAAACTTGCTCGCCAGCCCCGCGACGTGACGCTTGTCGTGCTCCGTGACGCTCAGAAACACCGTCCCTTCCGTCGGCAGCTTCTGGCCTGCAGCGAGCTGGGCTTTGGCAAAAGCTTCTCCGAAGCTGTCGCCCACGCCCATCACTTCGCCGGTAGATTTCATTTCCGGCCCCAGCACCGTGTCCACGCCAGGAAACTTGCTCCATGGAAACACCGGCGACTTCACGTAGTAGCAGCTTCCCGTGTCGAGATCGGCGCGCCGGTCGATGTTTTCCGGCAGGAATTCGCGGAGCTTACGTCCAGTCATCAACCGCGCCGCAATCTTCGCCAGCGGAACCCCCGTAGCCTTGGAGACGTACGGTACCGTGCGCGAGGCCCGCGGATTCACTTCCAGCACGTAAACCTTCCCGCCCTCCGCACCATTTCCTGACCCGCTGCCGTTACCGCGCGGAATAGCGAACTGAATGTTCATCAGTCCCACCACCTTCAGCGCCCGGGCCAGTTTGAAGGTGTAATCGCGCATGCAGTCCATTTGCAGCTGCGGAATATCCACCGCCGGAAGCACGCAGGAAGAATCGCCCGAGTGAATACCAGCCTCTTCAATGTGCTGCATAATTCCGCCGATGACCACGTCCTGGCCGTCAGATAGCGCATCTACATCCACTTCAATCGCATCTTCTAGGAAGTGGTCGATCAGCACTGGACGATCGTGTGAGTACTCGACCGCCTCCTTCATGTAGCGCAGCACCGACTCTTCGTCATACGCGATCACCATCGCGCGCCCGCCCAGCACGTAGGAAGGTCGCACCACCACGGGATATCCCACGCGCTTTGCTCCTTCGATAGCCTCCTCTAGCGAAGTCGCCATCACTCCGGCAGCCTGCGGAATGTTCAGCTCTTCCAGGAGTTTGTTGAAGTGCTTGCGATCTTCGGCCAGATCAATCGATTCCGGAGAGGTGCCAATAATGTTCACACCCGCAGCCTTGAGCGGCAGGGCCAAGTTCAGCGGGGTCTGCCCGCCAAACTGCACAATCACTCCGCACGACGCACCCTTCGAAGTCTCGTGCTGGTAAATCGCCCAAACATCTTCGAAAGTCAGCGGCTCAAAGTAAAGCCGGTCGCTGGTGTCGTAGTCGGTCGAGACCGTCTCAGGATTGCAATTAATCATGATCGTCTCGTAGCCATCTTCGTGAAGCGCAAAAGAAGCGTGACAGCAGCAGTAGTCAAATTCAATTCCCTGCCCGATCCGGTTCGGTCCGCTTCCTAATATAATGATCTTCTTCTTATCGGTCGGGGCGGCTTCGTCTTCGTCTTCATAGGTCGAGTAAAGGTAAGGCGTAAAGCTCTCGAATTCAGCCGCGCACGTGTCCACGCGCTTATACACGGGCGTTACGCCGTGCTTCTTTCGCAAATGCCGCACTTTCTCCTGCCCCTCCAACCGCCACACGCTAGCCAGCCGCCCGTCGGAAAATCCCATGCGCTTGGCTTCTCGCAGCACCGCGGTGGGAATCGACTCGATCGGGTGTTTCTCCAGCTCAAGCTGCATGTCGTTAATCTCTTTGAGCTGATAAAGAAACCACGGATCCATCGACGTCATCTTCGCCACCTGCTTCACCGTCTGTCCCTGCCGCAACGCGTACTGCACGTAGGCCAGGCGCTCCGGATGCGGTGTCACCAGCCGTTGCGTCAGGATCTTGGGCTCGATCTTCCCTCCACCGACGCGCTTTCCGGTGTCGAGCGAGCGAATGCCCTTCATCAGCGCTTCCTTGAAGGTGCGCCCGATCGCCATCACTTCACCAACCGACTTCATCTGCACCCCAAGGTTCTCGTCAGCTCCGGGAAACTTTTCAAACTGCCACTTCGGAATCTTCACGACAACATAGTCGAGCGTCGGCTCAAAACACGCCGGAGTCTTGCGCGTGATGTCATTGGGAATCTCGTCTAGGGTGTATCCCACCGCAAGTTTTGCAGCAATCTTCGCGATCGGGAAGCCCGTGGCCTTCGACGCCAGCGCTGATGAGCGCGAGACTCTCGGGTTCATCTCGATCACCACCATCCGCCCGGTCTCCGGATTTACCGCAAACTGAATATTCGAGCCGCCGGTATCCACACCGATCTCGCGGATCACCGCAATCGATGCATCGCGCATGACCTGGTACTCGCGGTCAGTCAGCGTCTGGGCCGGAGCCACCGTGATCGAATCCCCGGTATGCACGCCCATGGGATCAAAGTTCTCGATCGAACAAACAATAATGACGTTGTCCTTGGTATCGCGCATCACCTCGAGTTCGAATTCCTTCCATCCCAGCACAGACTCTTCAATGAGCGCCTCGTGTACGGGAGACATATCCAAGCCCCGCGTGAGCACCTCCACCAGTTCTTCGCGATTGAAAGCGATGCCGCCACCCGTGCCCCCCAGCGTGAACGAAGGCCGCACGATCACAGGAAAACCGATCTTGCCGGCAAACTCCAGACCGTCCTTAGTGCTGTTCACCAGCGCCGACTTGGGCACGTCGAGCCCGATCTTCTGCATCGCATCTTTGAAGAACAGACGGTCTTCGGCCTTCTTGATCGCCTCCACCTTCGCGCCAATCAGGATCACGTTGTACTTTTCCAG
>DATHMS010000034.1:0-4001 GCA_035486795.1 Candidatus Sulfotelmatobacter sp.
TCTTTCGCCGCTTCGCGGCTGAACCCTTTAGTCCCTAACTCCATCCATAAACGCCCTTAATTTCCGCGACCTCGATGGGTGCCTCAGCTTACGCAGCGCTTTGGCTTCGATCTGGCGGATGCGTTCGCGGGTTACGGCGAAACTCTGCCCGACCTCTTCCAAGGTATGCTCGCTGCCGTCTTCGAGGCCGAAGCGCATCTTGATTACTTTTTCTTCTCGCGGCGTTAGCGTGCGCAGGACCTGTCCGGTCTGGTCCTTGAGGTTCACGTTGATCACGGCTTCGGCCGGAGAGACTACGGCGCGGTCTTCGATGAAGTCGCCGAGATGCGAATCTTCCTCTTCGCCAATCGGGGTTTCGAGTGAGATCGGCTCCTGCGCGATCTTCAGTACCTTGCGCACTTTCGCGACAGGAATGTCCATGCGCTTGGCGATTTCTTCGCTGGTGGGCTCGCGCCCCAACTCCTGCACCAGTTGCCGCGAGGTGCGGATCAGCTTGTTGATGGTTTCGATCATGTGCACCGGGATGCGGATCGTACGCGCCTGATCGGCAATAGCACGCGTAATCGCCTGTCGAATCCACCACGTGGCATAGGTGGAAAACTTGTATCCACGGCGGTATTCAAACTTGTCGACGGCTTTCATCAGGCCGATGTTGCCTTCCTGAATCAAGTCGAGGAACTGCAGGCCGCGGTTGGTGTACTTTTTCGCGATCGAAACCACCAAGCGGAGGTTGGCCTCGATCAGTTCGCGCTTGGCCTGCTCCGCGTCCATGTCGCCCTGGATGATTTCGCGCTGCGTGCGCTTGATCTCCTGGAACAGGAGGCCGGCTTCGACTTCGAGCTTTTCAATCTCGCTTCGTACAGCGCGCGCCTGGCGGCGGTATTCTTTTTTTTGCTCTTCACTGCGCGTGGCTTCGGCCTTGCGCTCCAGATTCCCCGCCTGCCGGTCGAGCGATCGCATGCTGTCGACCGTCTTGTTGACCCGGTCGATCAGCCGCTTGCGCTCGGCGTTGGTGAATCCAAGCTTCCGCACCGCCAGAGAAACCCGGACGATTCCGCGAGCCAGGTTGCGGCGGGCGCGGCGATGGTCCTTGGGCCGCTTCTTCTGCGACATTGCGGCGTACTTTTCCTGCAGAATGCCGGCCTTCTTGTACAGCTTGGCCATGGCGTCGATCTTCCCGGTGAACTCGTTCAGCCGGTTCTGCAGAATCTCGTCGGTGATTTCTTCCTCGTCGAAGGTCACGACTTCTTTAATGGATCGCACGCCCTTCTTCAGGTCTTCACCCATTGCAAGAAGCTCATGGATGACGATGGGAGAGCGCGAGAGCGCCTTGAGCACGCGCAACTGGCCGCGCTCGATGCGCTTGGCGATTTCTACTTCGCCTTCGCGCGTCAGCAAGGGGACGGTTCCCATCTCGCGCAAATACATGCGGACGGGGTCGTTGGTTTTTTCGAGAGCGCCGGGAGTGAGGTCGAGTTCAACGTCCTCGCCCTCTTCGCCTTCTTCGAACTTCTTATCGAGCGCGGCCGAAGGCAGCTTGGGGCCTTCGAGCACGTCGATACCTTGCGTGCCGATCGTCGTGAGCAGGTCGTCCAAATCGTCCGGACTGACAACGTCCTGAGGGATTAATTCGTTGACCTGGTCATAGGTCAAATAGCCCTTCTCTTTGCCGGCGTCGACCAGCTTCTTTATGTCGTCGTACTTGTCTTCAAGAGCCAAGAGGTGTTCCTCAAATTCTTCAATTCGCCCGCGAGGAGCGTGTGATACGGCCTGTTCAGGTGGGAATCTGGGGTAGCGCGGAGTTGTGCGCCTAGCACAAACTTACAGAGTTTAGCACATAAGTGCTGCCCGGTCTATCACTTGCCCCGAAAACTTCCCGCCGTCGGCCGCTATCTCTAACTCCGCTAAATACTTAGATGATTTTGATCGTTCTTTTGTTTCACGCACTCTTCTTGTTTCCCGGATTAGTTCTGAGCCCGTCTTCGGCCAGGCTGGGATCTCTGAGCGCCCGGCTCAGCCGATCTTTTTCCAGCAGCAACTCGTTCCTGAGTACTTTATCGTCACCAACTCCGGGCTGGTTGAGTTCGCGCTGCACCTGCTCCAACCGGCGGCGCAGGTGAATGCGCCGCAGGGCGCGCACCGCGCCTTCCAGACGCTCGGCGCTCAGATCTTCCTCCTCTTTGAACAGGATGGAAGCCAGCATCCGGCGCTCGCTTTCAGAGCAGGGCACTTCCATTACATCGGCAAGGTCGGTTCCGGCATTGAGTAAGACCTCGACCAGCGATTCCGTGGCCAGTCCGCGATGCAGCCCCTCACTTTGGAGCACATACTGCGCCTGCCGGGCCGGATCAAACTCTTCCTCGGCGCCATCGCGGGCCGAGATATGCCCGGCTCCGGGCTGCATCTGCCGCGCCGAAGCCAGCGCCCGGATCAGAATCCGCTCGGCGTCAGTAGCATGCGCCTCCGCCGGAGCCTTCACCGAAGCCGCGGAACGCTCCGAAGCCACATGCCGCAGCTCCTGCCGCAACACTGCGGAATCAATGCCCAGCTTCTGCGCGATCTCCTGCCCTAGTTCGTCGCGCACGATGCGGCTGGGGACGCGCTGAATGTGCGGCAACAGGTAGTTCACCGCCTTCACTTTGCCCTCGCCGCTGCGCACGGGAAAAAGACTTCGCGCCCGATCGATGAGATAGTCGAAGTAGCGTTGCGAATGCCGCAGAGCTTCTCCGTAGGCGTCTTTGCCCTTGCGCCGGATGAAGAGATCGGGATCAAATCCCTGTTCGAGAGTTAACACCTTGATCTGAAATTCTTCCTCCACCAGCAGGCCCAGGGTGCGCTCGGTGGCTTTAGCTCCGGCTGTGTCGGGATCGAAGTTGACCACCGCATTCTTGCTGAACCGCCCGAGCAGCTTGGCCTGGATCTCGGTGAACGCCGTGCCCGAGCTGGCGATCACATTGTGGAACCCGGCGGCGTAGACGGAAATGCAATCCATCTGACCTTCGACCAGGATGGCGTAATCCAGTTTGCGGATCGCTTCTTTGGCTTTGTCAAGATTGAACAGGACCCGGCCCTTGGAATAAATTCCAGTCTCCGGCGAATTCAAATACTTTGGGCCAGACTTGTCGTCGGTGGCTAACGTTCTACCAGTGAATGCAATGATCCTTCCTGCGTCGTTGGCGATGGGGAACATCACGCGGTTGCGGAATTTGGAGTACATGGCGGATGCGGGCTTCGGGCTTCGGCTATCGGGCTTCGTTGGCAGCTCCGAATCAAACTCCCCGCCCTGTTCGTCCAAAGAACGGACAGACGAGGACGGGGCACCCTCTTTCCAGGAAAACAGTCCGCTCTCCCGGAGCACGTCTTCGCTGAATTCGCCTACCAGGCGGTCGCGGAGCAGGAAGCCGGAATCCGGGGCATAGCCGATGCGGAAGCGCGCGATCGTTTCTTCGTCCAGCCCGCGGCCTTGCAAATACTCGCGCGCTCTTGCGCCCTCGGGACGTTTCAGGCATTCCTGGAAAAACGCGGCAGCCCGCTCCTGAATGTCGAGAAGCTGGGCGCGCAGTTTGGCTTCCTTCGCTTCTGCCGGACTTGAATACGTCGTCTTCGGCAATGGAATTCCCAGCTTCTGTGCCACCAGACGGACTGCTTCAGGGAAGGTGATGTTTTCGATTTTCTGGACGAAGCTGAACACGTCACCTGAAACGCCGCAGCCGAAGCAGTGATAAAACTGGCGTGTGGCATGCACTGAAAACGACGGGGTCTTCTCCCCGTGAAACGGACACAGCCCGGAATAGTTCTGCGCCCCGGCTTTTTTCAGCTTGATGTAGTCGCCGATGATGCGGACGATGTCCGCCTGCTGCTTCACCGTGTATGCGAAATCGCCAGGGTTCGCCATTTAAGGACAGAGTTATCCGAAGGAATTGTGAGCTAAATCGCGGCTCAGTTGAATATACCGGAGGGCAATTGTTGTGGAGAACCTGTGGAATTCAGTTCTTAGCCGT
>DATHMS010000035.1:0-14870 GCA_035486795.1 Candidatus Sulfotelmatobacter sp.
ATGCAGCTCGTCAATGAAGATGATGGAATTCTGCGACTCCATCAGTTCTTTCATGATGGTCTTCAGCCGCTCTTCGAATTGTCCGCGATATTTCGTTCCCGCAACAATCAAGGAGAGATCGAGCGCCAGAATTCTCTTGTCCGCGAGGAATGATGGAACCTCGCCGTCAGCGATGCGCTGCGCCAGGCCCTCGACGATCGCCGTCTTGCCCACGCCCGGCTCGCCGATCAGCACGGGATTGTTCTTGGTGCGCCGGCAAAGAATCTGGACTACGCGTTCCAGTTCGCCGTCGCGGCCGACCAGCGGATCCAACTGGCTGTCCATCGCCGCCTGGGTGAGATCGCGCGAAAACTCGCTCAGCAACGACGACTCACGCTGCCGTTGCGGCTGCGCTTTTTCCTGGCTGGTGCGGGCCAATTCTTCGCGGATGGTCGCCAGACGCAGGCCGCGCTCGTGCAGAATCTCCGCGGCAAAGCATTTCTCTTCTCTTAGTAAACCCAGGAGCAGGTGTTCAGTGCCGATGTGGCGGTGCGAAAGCCGCTCCGCTTCTTCTGCGGCATAGGCCAGCACGCGCTTGCATTCGTTGCTCAGCGGAAGATCTACTGAGGTCGAAACCTTTTCGCGAATGGTGGTGTGACCCTCGATCTGCTTGCGGATGGACTCGACTGAGGCGTGCGAGCGCAGGAATCGATTGGTCAGGGCCTTATCTTCGCGCAGGAGCCCCAGCAGCAGGTGCTCGGTCTCTATGTAGGGAGACCCGAACTGGCTTGCTTCGTAGCGCGCAAAGAAAATCACGCGCCTGGCTTTCTCCGTATAACGTTCAAACATAATGCCCCTTCCCCCTGAACCCTTCCGGCCGAGAAGGCTTGCTCCCGCTCGACCCTACCGAAACCCTGGCCCGGTGGTGGTCTTGTCTTGCTCCTTGCTTCCCATCACCATTCCATTATCAATTAAACGACCATCGACCCAAGTACCCGAACGTTTCTATTATGTTACCGAAGGAACCTGTTCAAGTCTCCCAATGCTGTCGATGATTCCCATTTTCTTGCACATTGTCTTACTAATCTTTCCTTACCTCCTCCGCCTCCTATGCCGGCAACGACTCCGGCCTGATCTCTTCGACGTGCCCCCGCCCCAGCCGCAATACGCGATGACAACGCCGGGCGAATGACAGGTTATGCGTTGCAATCAGGGAGGTGAGCTGGTGCTCGCGATGTAAGCGCGCGATCAATTCGAAAACCGCTTCCGCCGTCTGTCCATCGAGGTCCCCGGTAGGCTCATCCGCCAACAACAGTTTTGGACCGGTAATGAGCGCCCGCGCCAGAGCCACGCGCTGTTGCTCACCGCCCGAAAGCTCTCCCGAGCGATGATGCGAGCGCTGCTCCAACCCAACCTCACGCAGCCAGCGTGAAGCTTCCGGCGCCGCCTCTGCCCAGGTGCGTCCCCGCACCAGCAGCGGCATTGCCACGTTCTCTGCGGCCGTGAATTCCGGCAGCAGATAGTGAAACTGCCAGACGAAGCCCGCCTCGCAATTGCGAAACTCCGCCGCTTCGTCCGCCGACAACGTATTCAGTTGCAATTTCGCGCAGTATACGTCACCAGCGGAAGCCTGATCAAGAGCGCTGAGTATGTGCAACAAGGTACTCTTCCCCGCTCCCGACTCGCCCACAATCGCCAGCATCTCGCCGCGCTTCACCTCAAACGACAAATTCTCAAAGAGCACAAGGTCCGATTCGCCGGACCGGAAAACCTTCTTCAATCCTCGAACCCGGAGCAGCACCTCTTGTTCCGCCTCGGGCTCCACCGCCTGTTCCGTTAGATGCAATCGGCCTCCGAAGGGTCCATCTTGGCCCGGCCGGCGGTCGGTTATCGCCTGGACGGTGGAACGGTCCATCTTCTCACGGCAGGGCAGGAACGCCACATGGCACGTTCGAACCATATGGAGCCCGAAAGACAATACCTACTGAAAACTGTACTCTCGGCCGTCACCCTCGCGATGTGACCGCCATCACAGCCAACACATAACAGTATCTAGACCTCAACCTTGGCTTCTTGGCCAACCAGCCCACGCAATGATTCCCCGTAAGGGGCACGGGCAATGCCGCGCTCGGTGATGATCGCAGCCACATACTTCGCTGGGGTCACGTCGAAGGCTGGATTCTCAATCGATACACCGTCGGGAACCATTTGCTTCCCGGCGATATGCGTGACTTCCCTCGAGTTTCGCTGCTCGATAGGAATCTTGCTTCCGTCAGGGGTAGCGAGGTCAACGGTCGAGATCGGTGCAGCCACATAGAAAGGAATGCCGTGCTCCTTGGCTAGCACAGCGACGGTGTACGTTCCAATCTTGTTGGCGACGTCGCCGTTGGCCGCGATCCGGTCCGCGCCTACGACGATGGCTCCAATCTTGCCCTGCTGCATCATCGCGCCCGCCATGTTGTCAGAGATCACAGTCGTGGGGATGCCATCCTTGTTGAGCTCCCAGGCGGTAAGTCGCGAACCTTGCAGGAACGGTCTGGTCTCGTCGGCGTAGACGTGAATCTTCTTACCTTGCTCGACTGCCGCGCGGATCACGCCCAGCGCGGTGCCGTACCCAGCCGTAGCCAGCGCGCCTGCATTGCAGTGCGTAAGCACTCCGCCTTCGCTCGGCATCAGCGTGGCGCCGTGGCGTCCCATCGCCTGGTTGGCGGCAATGTCTTCCGCGTGCATCCGCTGGGATTCTTCGATCAGGTCTTGTTTGATCTGCGCGATGGGACGAATCCGCACGCGTTCAAACTTCTGCTGCATCCGCCGGATGGCCCAGAAGAGGTTGACAGCGGTCGGCCTGGTCTTGCTGATCAGCTCGCAAGCCTGGTCGAGGTCACGTTTCAGGTCGCCTGTGGATTCCGCTTTCGAGTTCTTGACGGCCAATGCGATGCCCATGGCCGCCGCTACGCCAATAGCCGGCGCTCCGCGGACAACCATGGTCCGGATAACGTCGGCAACCTGCTCGTGCGTCTTGCACGTGACGTAAATCTCTTCCATGGGCAGCTTCGTCTGGTCGATGAAGCGTACGCCATTGTCAGTCCATTCGAGAGTCTGAATCATGAAGTAGTTCTCAATAAGCCAATCAATTCTTGTGCGCCGCGCAGCGGTTTCTCGGAGCATTGGTAACCGCCGGCTGCCCGCAGACTTCGCAACTGGCCGCAACCGCAAGAATCACGGGAGCGGTGTCGTCCATCTGCGAGACGTGTTCAGCGCGGACATCGCGAGCCGTGAAGATAGAAACGAACGGAGCGGGGGCCGCGGCCTTCTCAACATTAGGCCTTCCCTTAGCTTCCTCGCGCTCCACCAGGCACATGGCGCCAACCACGTCGAATCCAAATTCGCGGGCCGCTTCGATCGCCTGCACGGTGGAAGCGCCAGTCGTGCAAACATCGTCGACAATCACCACGCGCCCGCCCTTCTCGCGAAAACCTTCAATACGCTGTCCGGTTCCGTGTTGCTTTTCGGCCTTGCGTACTAGAAAGCCATGCAGGTCGCCGCTTACCACCGAAACCGCCACCACGATCGGGTCGGCTCCCATGGTGAGGCCGCCGATGGCTTGCGGCTTCCATCCCCGTTGTTTGATCTCGTCGGAAAAGACCTCACCGGTCAGGCGTGAACCCTTGGCATCGAGTGTTGTGGTACGGCAGTCGATGTAGTAGTCGCTCGTGCCCCCGGAAGAGAGCTTGAACTCGCCCAGCCGGAAAGACTTATGAGCGAGCAAGCGCAGCAGATCCTGACGCGAGGAACGCATGAAATCTTACGATACCACGGAGAATCGGGCTGCGTCCGGGTTACGCCGAGCTCCGGCCTTCACTTCGAATCAGGCAGGCGTGATAATCTGAATCTTCTTCCTAGAAACGACTTCGAGGTATGAAATTGCAGAGTGCGCGCAAGCTTCCCTTCTTCCTTCTTATTGCTTTCTTACTCACAAACGTAAGCATTCTCAGCCTGGTTTCGCTAGCGTTCGCCGAGGGTACTCGCAGCTGGGAGCAGTCGAAATTTGAAGAACTGACCAAGGGCACGGCCACCGGCGTAGCCATTCGCAGCTCCGGTAGCCTCGAACTGGCCCCCACTTTCAAGAGCCTGTATGCCACGCCTTCCACCTACATCTGGGCGATTGCTGCCGACGATTCCGGCAACCTGTACGTGGCCGCCGGGGCGCCCGCTCGCGTCTACCGCATCACGCCCGCCGGGAAGGCGTCGATCATTTTTGAACCCAAAGAACTCCAGGTGCAGGCCCTGCAGACTGGCTCCGGAGGCACGATCTATGCGGCCACCGCTCCCGATGGCAAGGTCTACAAACTGGAACCCAAAGCCGGAGCCGGGGCGCAACCCCACTCCCACCAGGGATCTCTTCCAGACAGCAATGACAAAGACAAAAAGGACAAGGACGTAGCTACGCCGCCTGTCGATCCCTCCTGGAACTCGTCCGTCTATTTCGAGCCGGGCACAAAATATATCTGGGACTTGGCTCTGGACAAGGCAGGCGATCTCTACATTGCCACCGGTGACCACGGAGAAATCTATCGGGTCACGCCCAAAGGCGAGCACTCGGTCTTCTTCAAGAGCGATGAAACTCATATCCGTGTTCTAGCCTTCGATGCGCAAGACAATCTAATCGCCGGTTCCGATGGCAGTGGACTCATTTATCGCATTTCTCCCACGGGCGATGGATTCGTTCTCTACAGCGCGCCCAAGAAGGAGATCACTGCCCTTGCGCTGGATCGAGCGGGAAACATCTACGCGGCGGCGGTCGGCGAAAAGCACAGCGGGGGCAGCACCAACACGTCCGGTATCACCGCAGCTCTTATGACCATGGGCGCCAACGCGCCAACGGCCGGCACGGCTCCGCAAGGCCCAGGCGGCACGATCACGCTCGCCCCAGGCGCTCCACAGATGGCCGGACCATTTCCATTCCCGGGCGGCGGAGTAAGTGGCGGCTCCGATGTGTACCGCATTGCGCCGGATGGTTCACCCGCCAGAGTCTGGACGTCCCATGAGGACATTGTCTACGCTCTGGCTTTTGATTCCCAGGAACGCCTTCTGGCCGGCACCGGCAATCGCGGCCACGTATTTGCCATCACTGGCCCCGATGAGTTCTCCGATCTGCTGAAAGCGCCGGCTTCGCAGGTTACCGCATTTGCCAAGGCTCCCGGTGGTAGCTTGTATGCCGCAAGCAGCAACCTGGGAAAAGTGTTTCTGCTGGGACCGGGCCCCGAGGCCGAGGGCACCTACGAAAGCGACGTATTCGACGCCAAGATTTTCTCCCGCTGGGGGCGAGTTGAGTTTCGCGGCACAGGCAACGTGGATCTCTATACGCGTAGCGGTAACGTAGATAATCCCGACCGCAACTGGAGTCCGTGGAAGAAGATCGACCTGCCTAGGAACTCGGAAACCGGAATCCCCCCCGCGCGTTACGCCCAGTGGAAGGCGGTGCTGCATGCGGGAACCGTGGCGCCGGGCGTGGACAGCGTAGCCCTGAATTATCTTCCCAAGAACGCCGCTCCCGAAATCGACGAGATAACCGTGCAAGTCGGCGTGAAATATCAATCCATGCCAAAAGCATCGGGCAGCACCCTGGGCTCGGACTCCAGCGGACCTTCTTTCGGCGGATCCGGATCACATTTCGAGGTCCCGCCGGCCAGTTCTCATGATCGCGATTCCATCGGTGTGAAATGGAGCGCGCACGATGACAACGACGACCAACTGGTCTACTCCCTTTACTACCGCGGCGACGGTGAGACCCGCTGGCTGCTCCTCAAAGATAATCTCACTGACAAGGCCTACTCCTTCGACGCCAGTCTGCTGCCGGATGGCGGCTACACCGTGAAGGTGGTTGCCTCGGACGCGCCCTCGCACTCGCCCGGCGAGGCCCTAACGGCAACCAAGGAAAGCCGCCGCTTTGAGGTGGACACGACTCCGCCGCGCATCGAGAACCTGGCGGCATCCCTCGAGGGTGGACAGATTCATGTGACATTCCGTGCCGGCGACGGTTTCTCTCCCATCAAGCGTGCCGAGTATTCTGTGGATGCCAGTGACTGGAAGTACGTCGAGCCGGTCGGTCAGCTCTCCGACGCCAAGACCGAGAGCTACGACTTCAAGGTCACGCCTGAAACCGCGAAAGACGGCGGAGCTTCCTCAGAGCATGTGGTGGTCGTGCGGGTCTATGATCGCTACGACAACATGGGCGCCGCCAAGACTTTTGTGCACGGGAAGTAGAGGTCGAGCCGGAACAGATCTATGCGCCGGAATTGCGGGCAACAGCGATCAGCCGCTTGGCTTCCAGATCGTAGGGCGCCCCCCTGCAGATCTCCAAATAACTGCACTCGCCTAAACCCGCAGCTCAACAGGCAATCTCTGAGTTCACGGCCAGAGTAGATCGTATGCTCGAAGCTGAAGCTTCGAGTGCGCCCCTCTTTCATCAAGATCCAATCCGAATGAACCCGGCAAAAGTTGTCCCGAAGTTGAGGCCTCTGCACAATCAATGAGCCGTCCGGGAGTTCGGCGCTGATTGTGTTTTGCCAGGTTCGCGCTAGCCGTTCTTTGCCCACAACCTCGATAATCAGTACACCTGTCTCTTTGAGGCTCTGATGAATGTTTCGTAGCACTCGAAGATTGTCCTGCTCATCTTTAAAGTATCCAAATGACGTAAAGAGATTGCACGCCAGGTCAAACGCCGCCGGACGAACGAAATTCCTCATATCTTCCATGATCCATTCAATTGAGGCGCCGGTTTTGGAGGCGTGCTCGCGCGCCCGGTCTAGGAGAAATGGAGACCGGTCCACCCCTGTGACCCGAAAGCCGCACCGGGCGAACTCCACCGCATGCCGCCCTGGCCCGCAACAAAGATCGAGCAGGCTACCCCCACTGCACTCGGTGAGTGTAAGGATTCGGCTGACTTCCTCCTTGGCAGCGGAAAACCGGTCCGGAGAAAACATGTAGGGATAGAAATCGCGCCAAAAGTCTTCGCTCTCGAACCACTCCATAGAAGCGAAGTTTACAACGCGTGCCGGATGACTGGGAAGCTTTGCGCGACGCCAAGAGAGAATCAGTGCGCCGTCTCCGCCGCTTCCGCAGCATCTTCTGCCACACTTCTCATGGCGCCGAGTTTCCCCGCGCGCCGCAACTCCGGAAACTTCCAGGCCCAGAGAGCAATCACCAGCAGTGTCCCCACGCCTCCCAGCAAAACGGCGGGGACTGTGCCAAACCATTGCGCTGTCAATCCCGACTCGAACTGCCCAAGTTCATTGGAGGTCCCGATAAAAACCATATCGACCGCGTTCACCCGCCCGCGCATTTCATCGGGAGTGCGCAACTGCACCAGCGTCGCCCGAATGATCACGCTGACCATGTCCGCTGCGCCCAGCCAGATCAGCGAAATCAGAGAAAGCACCAGGCTGGTCGAAACCCCAAACAGAATGGTGCAGATTCCGAAGCCGGCCACCGACCACAGCAACGTCGGCCCTGCGCGCCCGCGCAGCGGACGATGCGCCATAGCCACCGCCATCACAGCGGCGCCCACTCCCGGAGCTGTCCGCAGCAGTCCCAGTCCCCAAGGCCCGGTGTGAAGAATCTCCCGCGCATAAACCGGAAGAAGAGCGACCGCTCCGCCCAGCAGCACCGCGAACAGGTCCAGCGAAATCGCGCCCAGAATCAGTTTCTCCCGCCAGATGAAGTGCAATCCTGCGAAGACGGTCTTCAGAGTCGTGGGCTCGCGCCTCCGCGCCTGCGGCCGCGTCTTGATGCGGAAGGCGGAGGTGAGTGCCCCCACTGCGGTAACCATGGCAGCCGCGTACACCGCAGACGGCCCGTGGAAAGCCGCGTAAAGAATTCCACCCAGCGATGGTCCAAGAATCGTGGCTGCTTGAAAAGTCGTAGCGTTCCATGCTACCGCATTGGCGAAATGCTCTTCCGGCACCAGTTGCGGCAGAATCGAGCGGCTGGCCGTTCCGTTGAACGAGCGCGCCACGCCCAGCAGAATCAGCACCGCATAGATAGGCCGAACGGAATGCGCGCCGCGCTCCGCGAGAATCAGCAAAAGGCCCGAGCAGAGCGCATAACCCGCGTAGCAGGCACCCAGCACTTTTCGCCGGTCGAAGCGATCTGAGGTGTGTCCGGAAACCAGAAACAGCAGGATGCCCGGAAGAAACTGCGCCAACCCGACCAGGCCCAGGTCGAGCGCGCGCTTGGTGATGTCGTAAACCTGCCATCCCACGGCGACGGCTTGCATTTCGACGGCCGCGACGATAAGGAAGCGCGCAATCTGAAACAGCACGAAGTCAGGATGCGTAAAGGCGACGCGTCCAGCTCTGGAGTCGTCAGGTGCGGACATGAACATCTAATGTGCCACAGACTGGTGCAGACTTGCACGACTCTGAACGGCACAGACGTTCCGTTTTATTTCTGCCGCGGCTAGCTCTGGCCTGCGCCCGTCTGCCGGGCCGTGGCGGAGAAAAGTTCGACGCGGTTCCTCCCGTTCTTCTTCGCGGCGTACAGGCTGACATCGGCCTCGTGCAGCAGGTCCGACACCAAGTGATCGCGCACCGCGGAGGTCACGGTCACGCCCATGCTGACCGTGGCGGAAGTCGTGCCGAACGGAGTAACGATCGGTTCTTTCGCCACCAGATTGCGGACCGCATCGGCGCGCCGGGCGCCGGCAGCCAGATCGCAGCCCGGCAGAATCACTAGAAATTCTTCGCCGCCGTAGCGTCCCACAATGTCGTAGGGGCGCAAGTCCATCTTCAATCTGCGGGCTACTTCCTTCAGAACCACATCGCCTGCGCCGTGGCCGAGGGAGTCGTTGATGCGCTTGAAGTGATCGATGTCAGCCATGATCAGCGTGGCCGGCTTCCCTTCGCGTCCGCTTCGCGAGAACTCTCTGTCTAAAGTCGCCAGTATTTCCTCGCGATTCAGAAGATTGGTCAGAAAATCGTGAGTGGCGGCGAAAGTCAGAGACTGCTGCAGTTCCAGAATTCTCTTGCCCGCCATGATTCGAGCCCGCAATTCCGAGGGATCCACGGGCTTCGCCAGGTAATCATCCGCGCCCGCCTCCATGGCCAGCAGCAGATCCTGTTTCCGGTTCTTGGCGGTCAGCATTACCGTGTAGATGTACGGTACTCTCGTTCCCAATTTTCTGATGCGGCGGCATACGTCGATCCCATCGAGGCCAGGCAGCATCCAGTCGAGCAGAGCCATGTTGGGAGGCTCGGCACCTTCCAGCAGCTTGACCGCTTCTGTCCCGCTTCCGACAGCCTGATAGTCGAGCCCCCAATCGGCTAAATAGCCGCCCACCTTGTGCCGTTCAATGTACGAATCTTCGACAAGCAAAATCTTCATAACATCACGCCCTGTGCGGATGTTGACTCTTTATGAGAATCTTCACAAGATCACCAGCCTTGAACGAAAGACGGTGAACTTCCGGGGGACGACAACACGGCAACGCAGAATTCAGCACCCGCTTCGCCAACCGCGGTCTCATCATCAGTAGAATCGAGGTGTGGAGCAAACACTGAGGACCATTGGCTGGATCTCTTGCGTCATCTACGCAACTATCCCCAGTTTCTGGCTGCTGATCCATCCCCGCGTGGATTACTGGCGATCGCGGCCACGTTCCCCGTATCGAATCCTGTTGCCGCTATGGATCGCAATGTGGCTGATCCTGGCGGCGGCCACCGCGCACTGGCGCAACCTGACGATCTATGACCGCGGCTGGTGCTGGATTCCGGCCGCCGCCCTGCTTGCAGCGGGGCTCGTCCTCTACAAATTCTCTGGCCGCGGCTTCAGTCCGGCGCAGCTAGGCGGTCTGCCCGAGGTTCTCTCCGATCATCACCAGCAGTTGGCGACCACAGGCATTCGCGCCCGCGTGCGCCATCCCGTTTATCTAGGCCATCTCTGCGAGATGCTGGCCTGGAGCCTGGGTACCGGGCTCTTAGTCTGCTGGATCTTGACAGTGTTCGCCATCGTCACTGGCGCAGCAATGATCAGGATGGAGGACAAAGAACTCGAGGACCGCTTCGGAGAAGAGTATCGCCGGTATCGATCCACAGTACCCGCTGTTCTGCCTTTTGTTCGCCTCAGCCCACACTCAACCAAGAGCGAGTCGTTATAATCCGACTTGGCTGAAAGCTGAGAGCTGACAGCTGAAAGCTTCTTCATGCGCTTTGAATTCTTCATCGCGACCCGCTACCTGCGCGCCAAGCGCCGCCAGGCTTTCATCGGCATCATCACTGGCATCTCGATTGTCGGAGTAGCCGCAGGCGTGGCCTCGCTAATCGTCGCGCTAGCCATCAACAACGGCTTCCGCCAGGACTTGCAGGATCGCCTCATCGGATCCAGTTCTCACATCAGCCTGCTGCGCATAACCGATGACGGCATCAAAGATTGGCCGCTGCTACTCGAACGCCTTTCCAAACAACCGCATGTGGTCGCCGCCGCTCCTGCAATTTTCGAGCAGGTCCTGATTTCCCGCGGACCTCGCGCCCGCGGCGCCGTCCTCAAGGGAATGATTCCAGCATACGAGCGCAAGGTCGGCGATTTACTCAGCACCGTAAAAGAAGGTTCAGCGTCTGCCCTGGAAGAAACCACACCCGAGCCACAAAAAGATGACGCCGCAAGAGCCTCCTCGCCTGCCCCGGGAGCGTCGGCAACCCAAGACCTTCCTGATTCCCTCGCCAGCGTCCGCGAGCGCGTGGCCGCAATGCCTCCAATAATCCTCGGCAAAGACATGGCCGACAATCTGGGCGCATCCGTCGGTTCCGTCGTTCTGGTGACCAGCCCACAGGGCGAGTTGACGCCCTTTGGCATGGTGCCAAAATACAGCCGCTTTCGCGTAGCCGGGATTTTCAATTCCGGCTTCTACGACTACGACTCGTCCTGGGCTTTTACACGGCTCTCAGACGCCCAGCGCCTCTTCGGCCTGGGTGATCTGATCTCGGTGATTGAGTTCAAGGTCGACGACATCTACGCAGCCGACCAGGTTGCACAGCAATTGGAAGAGGCCGCCGGTAGCGGCTTCATGACCACCAACTGGAAAGAGCAGAACAAGGCTCTATTCCATGCCTTGAACATGGAACGCCTGGTCACCTACATCACGGTCGGCCTGATCGTATTCGTTGCCGCCTTGAACATTCTGATTTCTCTGATCATGATGGTGATGGAAAAAACCAAAGACATAGCCGTCCTCATGTCGATGGGCACACGCGCGTCGCAGGTGAGAAACATTTTCATCGCCCAAGGCGTGCTGATCGGCATAATCGGAACGGCGATCGGCCTGCTGTTGGGTTATGCCATCTCCTACGCCGGCGGACACTATCACCTGATCTCGCTCTCCCCTGAGGTCTACTCCATCGACTACGTCCCCTTCGCACCTCGGTTGAAGGATGGCCTATGGGTAGTGCTGGTAGCTGTAGGCGTTTCCTTCGTAGCAACGCTCTACCCCTCATGGTCCGCCGGCAAAACTCTGCCGGCAGAAGCCTTGCGATACGAATAAGCTGTAGGTTTGTGTGGAGCGGGCGCCCTCGCCCGCGAATGCATACACTACCCTAACGACCGGAAGTCGATTTCGCCGCATGGAACTTTCTTTCGCCATTCGACGTAAAATCTAGAGAGAAAGACAAAGAAGGAGGCTTCATCATGTTCACTTTCCTCGTGTGGTGCATCCTCTTCGTACTCTGTTGGCCCCTAGCCCTGCTCGCGCTAATAGCCTACCCGTTCATCTGGCTCTTGCTGCTCCCGTTTCGTATCGTGGGCGTGGCTGTCCACGGAGTCCTCGAGATCATCTACCTGGCCATCACTCTGCCGTTCCGCCTGCTGGCCGCCCCATTCCGCATTTAGGAAATCACCAAAGGACGTTCGGGTTTCGAGAATTTCCCGGATTCAGGGAGGACCGTTCGGATTTGGAGCCCTGTTCGGAATTCAGGAAGGATTAATCGGACCTGTGGAATACCGTGGAAGAGCGGCCCTTCAGCGCCGCGTAAAGCACTCAGAGAAGATAGGCTTGAGCCCCTGAGGGTCGACCCTAGCTCTGCATGACCTTCAAATCCGAACTCACCACCAGCCGCGCCTCCGTAGCCCGCTGCACATCTTCCGCCGTCAACCCCGGAGCCACTTCCTCCAACACCAACCCCCGCTCCGTCACCCGAATGTAGGCCATCTCTGTAACAATCGTATCCACTACCTTCACTCCGGTCAGCGGCAGCGTGCATTTCGTCAAAATCTTCGGAGCACCTTCCCGAGTCGTATGCTCCATCGCCACCACTACGCGCCGCGCCCCAGCAACCAGGTCCATCGCCCCGCCCATCCCCTTCACCATTTTCCCCGGGATCATCCAGTTCGCCAGGTTCCCCGACTCATCCACTTCCATCGCGCCCAGCACGCTCAAATCAACATGCCCCCCCCGGATCATGGCAAACGAGTCGGCACTAGAAAAATACGAAGTCCCCGCCATCTCGCTCACCGTCTCCTTCCCCGCATTGATCAGGTCGGCGTCTTCCTGACCCTCCAGCGGATAAGGCCCAATCCCCAGCATCCCGTTCTCCGATTGAAGAATGACTTCCATCCCCGCCGGAACGCAATTCGCAACCAGCGTAGGCATGCCAATACCCAGGTTCACATAGAACCCATCCCGCAACTCCAGCGCAATGCGCTTTACGATGCGCTCGCGCTTGTCGATATCTTTGCCCGGCTTATTCATCGTCCTTCCTAATAGTTCTGTCATCCTGAGCGGAAGTTGTGCTTCGCGAAAGCGAAGCGCAACCGCAGTCGAAGGATCTCTACCAGCTCAACGCTACCGCAAGCTCATCACGGAGTTCTCTGGGTACTGGGTACTAGCTACTAGCCTTCCTCACCGTCCGCTTCTCAATCCGCCGCTCATACAACTCGCCCTGAAAAATCCGTTTTACGTAAACCGAAGGCGTATGCACTAAATCCCCGTCCAGTTCTCCGGCCTCAACTAATTGCTCAACCTCAGCAATCGTAACCTTCGCTGCCGTGGCCATGATGGGATTAAAATTCCGCGCCGTCTTCCGGTAAACCAGATTCCCCATCCGGTCGCCCTTCCACGCCTTCACAAATGCAAAGTCGGCCTTCAACCAGCGTTCCATCACATAAGCGCGACCGTCGAAATCGCGCGTCTCTTTGCCGTCAGCTACTACAGTCCCCACTCCGGTAGGCGTGAAAAAGGCCGGAATCCCCGCGCCCGCCGCGCGAATGCGCTCAGAAAACGTTCCCTGCGGCACCAGATCGAGATCTACTTTCCCCGCCAGCACCATCGATTCCAGCAGCTTGTTCTCTCCCACGTAAGTTCCAATGTGCCGCCGAATCTGCCCCGCCGCCAGCAGAATCCCGTTGCCCAGTCCGTCCACGCCTGCGTTATTGCTGATGGTCGTGAGGTTCATCGAGCCCTTGCGCACCAGCGCGCGAATCAGATTCTCCGGGATCCCGCACAGCCCAAACCCCCCGATCATAATGACCGAGCCATCCCCCACATCCCGAATCGCCTCATCCGCGCTGCCCACAACCTTATTCATAGCGTCCGCATTCTAAAGAAATCACTGGTCAGTGGCTAGAGGTCAGTGCCAATATCAGCAAAAACTGATCACTGATCACTGTTCTACTCTTTCTTCCCCACACTCTTCTTCAACCCGTGCGCCTGCTCAAACTCCTCCGCCAACTGCCGTGTGGCCAGGTTCTCTCGAATGTGCGCCAACCGCTGCTCCACTTTAAACAGAGCATCCTCCAGATTCTTCTTATTAGTAATCGCAACGTCCCGCCACATTGAATACGGACTCGCTGAAATCCGCGTCATCTCCCGCAGCGCCCGCCCACCTGCCGGAAGCAACGGTGCATCCTCTCCAAACTCCTCCACCAGCGCCGCCGCCAGCGCGGTCGAAATCATCTGAGGCAGATGACTGATCCACGCGCACAGCCGGTCGTGATCCTCCGCTGGCAGCATCGCGATCCGCGCCCCGATCTGATCGATCCATCCGGCAAATTCCGCGAAGATCCCTTGATTCAGATGCTGGCCCGGCAGCGGCGTCAGGAACCAGACCGCATTCTGGAACAAATCGGCATCCGCATAGTCCACGCCGCTATGCTCTTTCCCCGCCATCGGATGCCCCGCGAGAAATCGCTTCCCCGCATTCTTCCCAAATACCTTCAGCGCTTGCTCCACTACCGCCGCCTTGGTGCTTCCCACATCCGTCAGTAACGTGGTCGCGGGAAGCCCCGGCCCCAGTCGCCCGATCAAGTCGACGATCGCCAGCACCGGCGTTGCCAGCACCACCAACTGGCTTCCGCGCACCGCGTCCCCAGGTTCGACCGATCCGCTGTCGATCACCCCGCGCATCTTCGCCTTCCTCAGCGCCGACTCCCGGTCGCACCCCACAATCCGCCCGGCAAACCGCCGCTTCCGCAGCGCCAAGGCAAACGATCCGCCAATCAGCCCCGTCCCAACAATCGTAATTTGCCGAATTGGCATATGAAATTGTGCGATTTTGGATTGTGTGTTCTTGAAAAGCAACCAAAACTGAGAAGCAGACTCTTAGAAAGCCTTCGCACAATAGCCCGATGGCCCGATCACCCAATCACCCAATGGTTCTTCCCACCGCCGGCGCAATCATCCGCAACTCGTCCATCAGCTTGGCAAACTGCTCCGGAAACAACGACTGTGCCCCATCCGACCAGGCGTTGTTCGGATCGCAATGCACTTCAATCAGCAGCGCATCCGCTCCCGCCGCTACCGAAGCCCGCGCCATGGGCGCAACCTTGTCCCGTCGCCCGGTCCCATGCGACGGATCAGCCGTCATCGGCAAATGCGACAGTTTGTGGATGATCGGTATCGCCGA
>DATHMS010000036.1:0-39275 GCA_035486795.1 Candidatus Sulfotelmatobacter sp.
ACGCTGACTTCGTCGCCGCGATCAAAGAGAATGAGCGAACGGTTGTCGGCGTCGACAGGAGGCGTCGTGTCCAACCATTTCACGGCTTCCGTGGGCACCGTGAGCGGACCGGACGCGTTACAGAACTTCCCGCTTCCGCCAAAGACATAAGCGAAGGCGTGGCGAGTCGTCTCCACGGGCAACGTCTTCTTTCTGCCGGGAGCAACCGACACGTCGAGGTAGATGGGATCCGCGGCAATACCATCCACCGGGCCTTTCTTCCCCCAGAAACTTCCGCAGACGACACGTACATGAGTTCCGTCGTCGTCTTTGATCTCGGGGATATCCAACGCCTTTACTTCCTGATATCGGGGCGCAGTCATCTTGAGAGCCGATGGAAGATTTGCCCACAGCTGAAACCCATGCATGCGTCCCGATTGATCGCCTTTGGGCATCTCCTGATGGATGATGCCGCTGCCAGCCGTCATCCACTGCACATCGCCGGCGGCGATGGCGCCGCGGTTGCCCATACTGTCGCCGTGCTCCACCGTTCCCGCCAATACGTAGGTGATGGTTTCGATGCCGCGGTGCGGATGCCAGGGGAAGCCCGCCAGGTAATCCTCAGGAACATCGTTGCGGAAATCGTCGAGCAGGAGAAACGGATCAGTCTCCTTGGTGTTTCCAAAGCCGAAAGCACGGCGAAGATGGACACCGGCGCCTTCGAGCGTCGGCTTCGATTTGATAACGCGCTTAACCGGTCGAATGGACATATAGGCCTCTGGTTACGAGGTCTTTTGATGTTGAAGTGAAGCTCGGAGATTCTGGAGCGGTGAGTCTGCCCTGCCTGTGGACTTCCCCGTGAAAATAAAGTTTGCCGCAACGATGGCGAGCTGCCGGTATTCGTGTCCTTGCGTCACAAAACCCTGGTACCCCCTCCCCCCTCCCATCCCTGGAATCATCACGTTAGGGAGAAAATCCCCGCAAAATCCGGATGACAAAGAACTTAGAGGTCAAAATCTAGACAACAAAAGACTTATGAGGTGACGACCTGCTAGGAAGCAGGCTGTCACGGCCTCGACCATGATCGCTGATTTAGATGGCGGAGGCAAGGTCAGATGTCACAAGGAAGCGGTGGAAAACACAAAGGACTTTCTGTTACCCGCCGCTGAAAACTCGCGATGGGCGAGGCAGTCGCTTGTCGTTTTACCGTGTCCAAGGCGGAGCCGGAACAAGCTAGATTTTTTCGAAAAAGTGGGCGACCTTCTTGCCTGCGTCCTCGGTGTAGTAAACCGTGACCTTGGCGCCCTTTTCGGTCCCCTTTCCGATATCTTTCCCCGCATCCTCGGTGGCGTGTCCGGTCAGCCGAAAGGTTTCCTCGGTGCCATCGGCTGTCTTGACGACCAGAGTCTTGCCACCTCTGTCAATGTCTTTGATGGCGCCATCGGTGGTCTTCAGGCCGTCTTTTCCGACCTTGTCAATCTCTACCGCTGTGTCTTCGGTTCCACGTGTGGTGTAGTGGGCCACGACCTCCGAACCTTCTTTCAGGCCATGCCAGGAATCTTTGGCCGCTGCAGCCGAGGCATCTGCCCCATGGACCGTCGTTTTGGCGACAAAATGCAGGGAGTGTTCGGTGCCATCGGCGGTCTTGACCGCGACGGTCTTGGTACCCGAATCGATCTTGCTGATGGTTCCATGAACAGCCGTGACAACATCATCGGCCGCGTAAAGCGTGGTTGCCAGCAGCAATGCGAGAACCAGACTTCCAATTGTTTTCATCATGTGCAATCTCCTGTGGTGGGATTCAGGGATTGTAAATCCCTTCAGTCTTCTGCATCCACCTGGCAGCGGAATTCTAGCGCTGTCTACCTTCGACTGGGAGCGTTCGAGCAACGTTCCTTCCCGCGCAGGTCTTCCAAGGGTGCCCATTGACGGAACACTGTTTGGAATCCGACGTAGAATCGAGTGTGGGCTTTTTGTCCGGATCCCACTTGCTTACCCCAGGTGCTATCAACCGTCTATATATCCGCCTTCCAGCAAAAGATTTCCGCATACTACACGATGACGATTCAATCGGCAGTCCTGGTGTTCTTTGTTGTATCCATACCCATCTTCGCTCAGAAGTCAACGCACGCCACTTTGCGAGGGACTCCCGTCAACGCCCGTACTGCGCAACTGCCGCCGCAAGCTCTGGCGCTTGCCAAGATGGAGCACATTCCATTCCTGACATGGGCGATCGCCACGAAGGAGGGTTTGGAGGTTGGTCAGCTGGGCAACAACGAAACAGTCGGCCGCCTATCCGGCTCTGGGGCGATGTTTCACGCAGCATCCATTTCCAAGCCTGTCGTAGCAGCAAGCGTTCTTCTGCTAGTACAGGAAAAGAAGTTGACCCTTTCCGCATCTGCTGCCGATTACCTGCCCGAGTTCCCTGTAAAGGACGCGCGATGGAAGAAAGTTACCATCGAGCATTTGTTGAGCCAGACTTCCGGCCTGCGCGATCTGGACGACTATGACTGGGTCAAGCCAAGCAAGACAGACTGGTCAAGCATCGTCCCAAGGCTCATGCAGGATGGCGCCATTACATTCCTCGCGGACCCTGGCGAAAAATTCGAGTATGCAAACCTGAACTACGATTTGCTGAACCTCGTCATCGCAAAAGTGTCGGGTCAGTCCTTTGGCGAGTTTGCCAGGCAGAACATCCTTGCCCCGAACGGAGCGCCTTCTGCTCGCATGTCCTGCTACGACGCGCCCAAAGAAGGAGTTGCGCCAGGATACGTTTTTTCCAGCACGGGCGAACTCATGCGAAGCCTATATGTTCCCTTCAGCAAATCGCACGCCGGATCGTCCGGCTTATGTATCAGTGCGCCGGAGCTGGCCACCTGGGGTTTGAATATCTTTGATTGCACGCGTCCGGGTGCGAAGTTGTCATGCGAAACGGTGGCAACCATGCGCGAGGTGCGCAAAGGCACTTATGCATTAGGCTGGTTCGTAGACAAGCTGGATGGTGTTCCCACCGTGGAGCACAACGGAGGTGATGTGGGATACAACGGAGCATTGATCGTTTCGCCGGAGTTGGGCGTGAGTGTTGCCGTCTTGACGAATTACGAGTTTTCTTCAGCGGATGACATTGCATCAACGATCCTCGCCCACCGCATTCACAAGACCTTTAAGGCGAAAAATTCCATTCCGCCGAGGCAAAGCTGGAGCGAATATGCGGGCTTCTATAAAAGTGAGAAAAAAGAGGATTGCGTAGAGGTGAAGAATTCTCCCGGCGGCCTTGAGGGTTTTTATCAGGAGAAGGAATTTCCTTATCCAGTCACGCATTTCAGATTCACTCCGCAGACCAACTGGAACGACAGCTATTTCATCAGCGTGTATCACAAGAACATGGTCTGGTTCGTCAAACCAGGAAGCGATCCCAAGAAGGCAACGATGACCTTGGAAAGAGAGCGATACCAGCGCACCCTCACACCCGAGACAGATTGCCCCGGCATGTTTCGTTGAAGGCGGATTGGTCACGCCGGGCCTTATGTTCCGACTCGAACATTCAACCGGAACATTTTGTACATACAACGTTCCAGCTCGGACATTTGAGCACTCGTATCAATCGTCTCCACCTCGTGCCTCCAAGCGGAACATTGTTTAGAATCCGACGTAGAATGAACCATGGGCCTTCCCTCAGATTCGGTTAGCGGCCCCGAAGGTGTGTCCTCATGAAAGTCATACGACCTGCAATCCTGGCAGTGCTTATCGCCGGCGCGTTCTTCTACTTCACCACCTGGCGTTCGAATGCGAAACTGACTGGCGCGAATCCTGTGGGCTGGTTCAGTCATCCCGCGCAGGTGGAGATTACGGAAGCCTCGGGCGGCGAAGCGCTCGACAGCGAAGAGCAGAACAACATCAGTGTCTATCGCAAGAATATTCCGTCGGTGGTGAACGTCACCTCGCGCGCTATGACTTTCGACTTCTTTTACGGTCTGGTACCGCAGGAGGGCCAGGGATCGGGCTTTGTGATCGACAAAGATGGCCACATCCTCACTAACTATCATGTGATCGCCGATGCGCGGCAGGTGGAGGTCACGTTGCACAATCGTAAGAAGTACAAGGCGACGGTGGTGGGCACCGATCCGCCGCACGATCTGGCCGTGATCCTGATCAAGGCGCCTGATCTGGTTCCCGCGGTGCTCGGCGACTCGCGAAATTTGCAGGTGGGGCAGAAGGTTTACGCGATTGGCAACCCGTTCGGGCTGGCGGGGACCATGACGCGAGGGATCGTGAGCTCGATCCGCCCGGTGCGCGAGCCCAATGGCGCGACAATTGACGAAGCGATTCAGACCGATGCTGCCATCAACCCCGGCAACTCGGGCGGTCCGCTGATGAACTGGCATGGGGAAGTGATCGGCATCAACACCATGATTCTTTCGAGCGTGGGGCAGAACGCCGGAATCGGCTTTGCCATTCCGATCAATACCGCGAAGGCTGTGCTGAACGATCTGATGACGCTGGGGCGAGTGCGGCGTCCGGCTCTCGGCGTACGCACCATTCCGATCAGCGCGGAGCTGGCCGATGAGATGGGCTTGCCTGCGGACTACGGATTACTGATTGTGCAGGTCACTCCCGGGGGCTCGGCGGACCAGGCCGGACTGCACGGCGGCACTGAGCGCGCTTATCTGGGCAACATTCCCATCATGCTGGGCGGCGACTTGATCGTCGCCATCGACGGCGAAAAGGTTGAAGACGAACAGGATCTCTCGCAGATGATGAACAACCACCGCGCCGGGGATACGGTGAAGGTGACGATTTACCGCAACAAGAAGAAGATGGATGTGAGCGTGGCTCTGGGTGAGGCCAGGGAACAGGTGTAGAACTGGCTGACAGCTGTCAGCTTTCAGTTCTTGACACCGTAGGCGGTTGGGATCGCTGGCGGTTATTCCTTGAAATCCCACGACGGCCGGATTAATCTGTCTTCCTGCCTATGACTGCCGTCCGCTAGTTCCGCGAACTTGTCACTGTGAGCGATTGCGGCGAGGTGTGCGCGCTTCGTTCCGGCGGTTCCCGTTTTTTAATCCAGAAAGGATTCCTGTCATGCAATTCGTGGATAAGGCATTGGCGCGCCGCTTCGAGGCGTGCGAGGAAATGCCGCAGGTGCTCTATGCGCGGGTGTTTCAGAAGACTCGGCCCGCGATCGGAGCTACGGAGGAAGAAATTTGCGGTGGGCATATGATCTTCGCCGGTCTGGGATCGCCCATCGGAAGGGCGACTGGCGCGGGCTTTTGCCAACCGTTTACTGCGGACGATCTGGATCGAGTGGAGCAGTTCTATCGTTCGCACCAGGCTCCATCGCAGGTGGATCTGTGTCCGCTGCACGAATCGGCTGTGTTTGAGATGTTCAAGGAGCGCGGCTACGGCATCGCGGAACTGAACAACGTACTTTACCGAAAGCTGGATCCGAAGGAAGAATTTCCGTCCGCGCCCGCCGGGTGCGAACTGCGTCGCGGTCGAAAGGAAGAAGCCGAGGTTACTTCGGCCATCGTGGAGCACGCGTTCTTTCCCGATGGCGCTCCCGAGGCCTTCCGGGGCCTGATTGCGCCGCTGTACCAGATGGACGGCGCTTTGACTTTCGTAGCCAGCGTCGAGGGAAAGATGGTGGCTTGCGGTGCAGGACTGGTGATTCCGGAGCACCGGGTATTTGCGGTGTGCGGGGCTGGAACGCTGGCCGAATTCCGCGGACGCGGTCTGCAAACAGCACTGCTGCGCGCGCGCCTGGCAGCCGCGGCTGGGGCAAACTGCGAGTACGCCGTTGTAGTGACACAGGGCGGAAGCGCGTCGCAGCGCAATTGCGAACACCTGGGATTTCGCGTGGCTTACAGTAAGGTGACAGTCATCAAGAACCTGTAGTCGGGCCATTACGGAATCAAGTAACTTAACGCTATGAACGTGGATTCCATCCGCGCCTACTGCCTTTCTTTTGCGCAGGCGACCGAGAAGCTGCAGTGGAGCGATGCTCTTTGCTTCAAAATCGGCGGGAAGATGTTCGCGGTGTTGGGATTGGATCGGGCGCGGCTGTCCTTCAAGTGCACGACGGATAGCTTTGCCGAATTAATCGAGCGCGAGGATATTCGTCCGGCGCCTTACGTAGGACGGTACAAGTGGGTGATGCTGGATCGGCTTGATGCCGTGCGGGCTGACGAACTGGAGGATTTGATCCGGCAGTCGTATGAGATGGTGGCGGCGAAGGCTCCGAAGAAGAAATCGGAAAAGAAGAGGTGGAGCGGTAAGGCTGGCCGTCGGAAGAAGGCTAGGAGCAGGTAACGGTTCTCTTCGTGGATAGCGTTGGCGGGCTAGAGCGCGCCCTACACGGGCAAGCCTGATTTGACTCTGCTTGCCGCCGTCGGCTAGCCTCAATAGTCCGCCCGTTCCTGGACGCCTTCGATCCTCATGAGATTCCGAGACAAATCATTGATTTTGCTGCTGATGGCGGCCGTGGCGGTGTTCGGCTCAATGTTCGGCTCACCCCGCGCTGCTGCCTCCACGGAACCCGTGCACGCCCAGCACGGAATGGTGGTGAGCGTTCACGAATTGGCGTCGCGCGCCGGAATCGACATGATGCAGGCCGGCGGCAACGCGGTAGATGCGGCCGTGGCGACAGGATTCGCGCTGGCGGTGGTGCATCCAGCGGCGGGGAATCTGGGAGGCGGCGGATTCATGCTTGTGCGCATGGCCGACGGCAAAGTGCATTTCCTTGACTATCGGGAGAAGGCTCCGGGTGCGGCGAAGGCGGACATGTATTTGGACGCGCAGGGCAACGTGATCGAAGGCGCCAGCCAGATCGGATACAAGTCGATCGGCGTGCCGGGATCGGTTGCAGGCATGGTTTATGCCGAGCAGAAATATGGCAAGCTGACGCTTCAGCAGGTGATGGCTCCGGCGATCCGGCTGGCGCGCGAGGGTTATGCGTTGAACTGGGAAGAGGCTCGCGATTTTCAGCGAGATCGATATCTCGGCAAGTTTCCCGAGTCGCGACGCATCTTCCAGCGCGACGGAAATTACTACAAGCCGGGGGAGATTTTCCGCCAGCCCGATTTGGCGCGGACCCTGGAGCGGATTGCGGCGAAGCCGGATGACTTTTATCACGGCGCGCTGGCAGAGGAACTCGCTGCTGCAATGCAGAAAGGCGGAGGGCTGATCACCGCCGACGATCTGGCGCACTACGAAGTGAAGGAACGCGAGGCAGTGCGTGGAACTTATCGCGGGTACGAAGTGATCAGCGCGCCGCCACCATCTTCTGGTGGAGCGGTTCTGATTGAATCGCTGAACATTCTGGAAGGATACGATCTTGCCAAGATGGGGGATCGATCAGCGGAGTCGATGCATTATACGACGGAAGCGTTCCGGCGGGCGTTTTTCGATCGGGCGGAATTCATGGGAGACCCAGACTCCGCAAAGATTCCGGTCTCCCAACTTATCGACAAGAAATATGGAGCCGCCTGGCGGGAAACGATTGAAGCGGACCACGCCAGCGCCAGCAAAGACTTGAAGCGGCCCGCGATTTTCAGCCAACTGGAGCAGTATGCCGCCGATCATCCCCAGCCTACGGCGAATCACGAGTCACCCAACACGACGCACTATTCCGTAGTGGATGCGGCGGGAAACGCGGTTGCCGTGACTACGACCCTCAATGGCTGGTTCGGAGCGCGGGTCACGGCGGAAGGTCTGGGATTCTTGTTGAATGACGAGATGGATGACTTTTCCAGCAAACCGGGTGCGCCGAATTCCGACGGCTTGATTCAGGGTGCGGCGAATGCCATTGGGCCGGGCAAGCGGCCGCTGTCGTCAATGACCCCGACCATCGTGGTGCATGACGGGAAACCGTTTCTGGTGCTGGGCTCGCCCGGCAGTTCGAAGATCATCACGACGGTGGCGAATGTTCTGATGGGAGTGATTGACTACGGGATGAATATTCAGGAGGCGGTGGACGCTCCCCGCTTTCACCACCAATGGATGCCGGACGTGTTGGATGTGGAGCAATGGTTTTCGCCGGATACAGTGCAGGCGCTGCAGAAGATGGGATACAACGTGCAGATTGGGCTGCGCTATGGAGAGTTTGTGGTTCCTTACTGGAGCGATGGGGAGTGCATTGCCATCGACCCGAAGACCGGCGAGAGGCTGGGCGCCAGCGACGACCGGCACAGCGGAAAGGCAGTGGGGTACTGATGCTGAGAGCCGTTTCAACCTACTTGTACGTGAAAGAGCGGCTGCATCCTGGCATTCTGGATGGACTGGCTCGCACCGGAGTGCAGGCGATCGAAATTTTTGCGGCGCGTCAGCATCTCGACTATGCCAACCGCAAGGCCCACGTCAAAGAGATTGCCGAGTGGTTTCGCGGGAGCGGGATTCCGCTGAATTCCGTGCATTCGCCGCTGTACGCCGATTACGAATGGGGCCGAGCGGGAGCACCACCGGTGAATCTGGCCTCGACGGACCGCGCGGGACTGGTGGAGGCGATGGATGAGGTGAAGCGGGCATTGGAAATTGCAGAGCAGATTCCGTTTCGTTTTCTGGTGCAGCATCTTGGGCTTCCCAACGAGAGTTTCAGCGAGAAGAAATTCGAGTCGGCGATGACTTCGATCGAGCACCTCCGGGCATTTGCCAAGCCGCTGGGCGTGCGCATTCTTCTGGAGAACATTCCCAACGAACTATCTACGCCCGACCGATTGGTAGAGATGATTCATGCCGCACACTTTGACGATGTGGGAATCTGCTTCGACTTCGGTCATGCTCACATGATGAGTTCGGTGCGCGAGGCTTTCGAGATTGTCGCGAAGCAGGTTTGCTCCACACATGTTCACGACAATGCCAAACTCCAGGACTCGCATCTGTGGCCGGGGCAGGGGACGATCGACTGGAAGGAAGCGATGGAACTGCTGCGCTCCGCGCCACAGACGCCCCCCCTGCTGCTGGAACTGGCGGAGGATGAGAAAGTGAATCCGCTGGAGAAATTTGAAGCTACATTCGCGAAGCTGGAAACGGCGTAAAAGTTTTTCACCGCGGAGGGCGCAGAGAACGCCGAGGGAAGAACGGCTAAGAACATTTGTTATCTCGGCGCTCTCGGCGAGCTCGGCGGTAAATTGGTTTTCCAAGTTATGTCTTCTCCTGTCACTACTATTGGTGAAATCGGGAAGCACGATGGGCAGTCCGTTACGCTCCGCGGCTGGCTGTATAACCTGCGCGAGAGCGGGAAACTGTTGTTTCCGCAGTTCCGCGACGGCTCGGGCGTGATTCAGGGCGTGGTGCCGAAGAATGCGGTCACGCCTGAGGTTTTCGAGGCGATCAAGACGCTGACCCAAGAGTCGAGCGTCATCGTCGAAGGCAAGGTGCGCGCCGACAAACGTGCGCCCGGCGGCTACGAACTTGATGTGGTGAATGTGCAAGTGGTGCAACGCGTATCGGAGTCGGATCCCTATCCCATTACGCCAAAAGAGCATGGTGTGGAATTCCTGATGGAGCACCGGCACCTGTGGGTGCGCTCGCAACGGCAGGCTTCGATTCTGCGGGTACGGGCTGAAATTATTAAAGCGGTGCGTGATTTCTTCGACGAGCGGGGCTTCACGCTTACTGATCCACCGATTCTTACTCCGGCGGCTTGCGAGGGCACGAGCACGCTTTTCCCCGTCGATTACTTCGAGGAGCAGGCTTACCTCACGCAGTCCGGTCAGCTTTACATCGAAGCTACGGCGATGGCGCTGGGCAAGGTGTATTCGTTCGGCCCGACGTTTCGTGCGGAGAAATCGAAAACGCGTCGTCACCTCACCGAGTTCTGGATGGTTGAGCCGGAGATCGCTTATGCCGAACTCGATGACCTGATGGATCTGGCCGAGGGGCTGATCAGTTTTGTCGTAACGCGCTGCCTGGAGCGGCGGCGCATGGACCTGCAGGCTATTGGCCGCGACATCACGAAGCTTGAAAAGATTGAGCCGCCCTTTCCGAGGATCAGTTACGACGATGCAGTGAAGAATTTGCAGGAGGGCTACGCCAAGGGTGCGCTGGAAACGAAATTCGAATGGGGCGGCGATCTTGGGTCGCCCGACGAAACTTATCTTTCGGCGCAGTTCGACAAACCGGTGATGGTGCATCGTTATCCGGCGAAGGTGAAGGCCTTCTACATGGAGCCCGACCCGCAGCGGCCCGAGTTGGCTTTGTGCGTGGATGTGCTGGCGCCGGAAGGTTACGGCGAAATCATTGGCGGATCGCAGCGCATGGCGTCGCACGAATTGCTGGTGCAGCGCATTCACGAACACGGATTGCCGGAGGAAGCGTTCAAGTGGTATCTCGACTTGCGCAAATACGGCAGCGTACCGCACGGCGGCTTCGGTATGGGTATTGAGCGGGCCGTGGCCTGGATCTGCGGGCTTGAACATGTGCGAGAGACGATTCCGTTCCCGCGGATGCTGAATCGGCTGTACCCGTGAGGAAGAATTGAGTCATCGGGCGATCGAGTCATTGGGCGATTGAAAGACCCAAGTTTCTCAGCTTCGGTTTTCAATCGCCAAATCACCCGATCGCCTAATCGCAAAATCCTATGACGACAGCAATTAGTGCCACGAACATTGCTCCGAAGAAGATTCGGGTGATCGGGGTTCCGCTAGACCTGGGCCAGTCCAGACGTGGCGTCGACATGGGGCCTTCAGCCGTTCGGGTGGCGGGACTCGAGGCCCGGCTTGAAGCATTGGGGCATGAGGTTGAGGATGGCGGTAACGTTGCCGTCGCCATTCCGGAGCAGAAGAAAGAAGGCGACACTCACGCCAAGTATCTGAAGGAAATTACTGCGACGTGCACCAAGCATGCGGAGCTGGTGCTCAAGACGCTCGAAGCCGGGAAGATTCCTTTGGCACTGGGCGGGGATCACTCGATGGCTGTAGGCACGGTTTCGGGAGTGGCAGAATTCTACCGGCGGCAGAACCAGCGGATTGGGCTCATCTGGATCGACGCGCACACCGATATCAACACGCCCGAATCTTCGCCGAGCGGCAACGTGCATGGGATGCCGCTGGCCGCGCTCATGGGCCTGGGGCCGGCAGAGCTGCAAAACATCTTCGACTTTTCTCCCAAGGTGAAGGCGGAGAACTGCGTGCTGGTGGGGGTGCGCGACATTGACGCGGTTGAAAAAGAAAACGTGCGCCGCGCCGGCATCGGGGTTTTCACCATGCGCGATATTGATGAACGCGGCATGCGCACCGTGATGGAAGAAGCTCTGCGCATGGCCGGGCGCGGAACAGCCGGCTATCACATTTCGCTCGACATGGATTGGATTGATCCAGAAGACGCGCCGGGCGTGGGCACTCCGGTGCGCGGAGGCGCTACCTATCGTGAGGCGCATCTGGCGATGGAGATCATTGCCGATCACGGGCGCATGGCGAGTTTCGAGATCGTCGAGGTGAATCCCGTGATCGACGAGCACAACCGGACTGCGGACCTGGCGGTCGAACTCGCGCTGTCGGCGTTTGGGAAGAAGATACTGTAAGAGATTATGAAGAAGCTTCGGGTCGGCATTCTTTTTGGCGGGCGCAGCGGCGAGCATGAGGTTTCGCTGCTCTCGGCCGCTTCGGTTCTCAACGCTATTGATAAAGAAAAGTACGAGGTGGTGCCCATTGGCATCACCAAGGATGGCCGCTGGCTGACGGCGGGCGACGCTGAGAACCTGCTGCAGGGCAAGCTCGTGCTCGAACCGCGACAACTGCGTGCAGGCGATCCTGAAACTACTCCGGCCGCGGCGGTACTCGCGCGGGGAGAGTCGGTGGTGGTGCCTCCAGAGCCGGTGCATCGGCAGAGCGGGCTCGTCCCTTTTCAGACAGACGCCGCGCTCACACGGCGCGCCAGCGACCGCGCCATTAACGTCGATGTGATCTTTCCCGTGCTGCATGGAACTTTCGGCGAAGATGGAACGATTCAGGGGCTGCTCGAGCTGGCTGACATCGCGTACGTCGGAGCGGGCGTGCTTGGCTCGGCGGCGGGCATGGACAAGGACATTATGAAGTCATTGTTCAGCGCCGCGGGTCTGCCTATTGTGAAGCACGTCACCATTCTGCGGAGCGCGTGGGTGAAGAACGCGAAGAAGGTCCAGAAATTTGTCGAGAGCCAGCTGAAGTATCCCGTGTTTGTGAAGCCGGCGAATCTGGGATCGTCGGTGGGAATCAGCAAGGCGCATGATCGCAGGGAGCTCGGCCCGGCTATTGAGGAAGCCGCGAAGTTCGACCGCAAGATTGTCATCGAGCATGGCGTCGGCGGAAGGAAGAACAAAGCGCGCGAGATCGAGTGCTCGGTGCTCGGCAACGACGAACCGGTGGCCTCAATCCCCGGCGAAATTGTTCCGGTCAAGGAGTTCTACGACTACAACGCGAAGTATCTCGACGAAGGTTCCGAGCTGATTATTCCGGCAAAGCTCACGAAAGCCGAAACGAAGAAAGTTCAGGAACTGGCCGTGCGTTCGTTCAAGGCCGTCGATTGTTCCGGACTGGCGCGCGTGGATTTCTTGATGGAGCCTGGTTCGGGAAATAGTCCGCGGAAGCTTTATTTGAACGAGATCAATACCATGCCGGGATTTACGGCAATCAGCATGTATCCCAAGCTGTGGGCGGCGTCGGGACTGGAGTATGCGGACTTGATCGACCGGCTGATCCAGTTGGGCCTGGAGCGGCACGCGGATAAGAAGAAGAATCAGTACAGCCGATGAGATTGCTGTCGCGTCCGGGGAGCGGTGCGAACGCCTCTCCTGTCCTGCGGCAGTGCAAGAGCGCAAGGGATCGTTCGACTGCTCAGGATGACAGAGTTTCGTAGTGTCTACTGTGCTCCTGCCTTCTCCATGAAGCTTGCCTGATCGTTCTTCATCTTTTTCAGTCCCTCGACCGGAAGATAGACCATGTGCCCGGCCTCGTAGGTAGTGTAAGAAATATTGTCGCGATACTTCTGGGGCAAGTCGAGGTGCTGAATCGCATAGTTCGCCGCGAAATAGGGCGTGGCCAAGTCGTAATAGCCTTCCATTACCAGAATTTTCAGGTACGGATTCTTCACGATGGCTTGCCGCATGGCGGAAGCCGTGTCGGGAAAGCCTTCGCCGGCCGATCCCCAATCCCATTGGATGCCCGCGTTTTGTGCGCGCACGTTGTAGGGCATGTCAGTCTTGTATCCGAGCTCAGTGCGGATGTAGTTGTTGAAGACGGAAGTGAAGGGCGGTTGGGTAGCTGAGCCAGTGGGATCATAAAACGGAGTGTCGAGCAAGCCGTTGGGATCGGGACCGGTGTAGCGGCCATCGAGGCGTCCGACGCGGAGTTTCTGATCGATCAGCAGATAGTGAGTGAACTTGCCGACGTTGATGCGCAGATTGGCTTCGTCTACAACTTCCTTGCTCAGGCCGGTGTAGCGGGCCAGCTGTTCAATGGTTTTGTCGCGTTCCTGCCGAGTGAGCGCGTCGCCCTTGGCCAAAGCCATGGCGTAGTCGCCAAATGCCCACTGCTCCGATTCCTGGCGGGCGCGGTTCATGTCCTGCGCGAGATCAGGCGCAAGCTTGTGATGATAACCCGCGATCATGGTGAAGGACGGAATCAGGAAAATGTAGGGCTGGTCATTGGTTTTGGTCTCTTCGAGAGTTTCGAAATTCAGCACGCTTGAGAGCAGAGTAATCCCGTTGAACGAGATGCCGCGATCAGCGAGGTATCCCGCGATTCCGGCAGCGCGCGTGGTTCCGTAGCTTTCACCAAAAAGGAACAGCGGGGAGGACCAGCGTTCGTTGCGAGTGATATAGAGGCGGATAAACTCGCTGAAAGCTTCGATATCTCCCTTGAGGCCCCAGAATTTCTTGAACATCTCAGTATCGGCGGCGCGGCTGAATCCAGTGCCGATGGCGTCTATCAGCACGAGGTCACTCTTGTCGAGCAGGGTGAAGGGATTGTCTTCCATGTGGTAGGGAGCGGGCGGCATAAATCCGTCGGGTTGCAGGACAACGTGTTTGGGCCCGAGTGCTCCCATGTGCAGCCAGATCGTTGCCGAACCGGGGCCGCCGTTGAAGGCGAAGGTGAGCGGGCGCTTGGCGGCATCCTGGCCGTCGAGGGTGTAGGCAACGTAGAACATCTCGGCTTCGATCCTGCCATCTCCACGTTTGATCGGAAGACGTCCGGCGGTCGCCGTGTACTTCAAGAGCTTGCCATCTACGGTGATCTGGTGGTGGGTAGCGACTGGAGCCGCTTCGGTCATGTCGTAGTGCTCTTCTTTGTCCTTTTCCTTGTCGAAGGGACCTTGTGGCGCTGGCTTCTGCTCAGAAGAAGTGTCGGGCTTGGGAGCGGTGTTGTCAGGCTCGGTGGCCTGGGCCGCCGACTGTTTTTTTTGGCTTTGAGCTTTCGGAGCGCTGCTCTGCTGGGAACTAGTTTGCTGAGAGCTGGTCTGCTGGGCGAAAGCGGCCACCGTCAGAACGCAGGCCGTTGCCAGCGCCAGGAAAGGTGATCTCATGATTGGTTCCTCGTTTAGGAATGCCGGGTGAATTTATAGGCGGCATGAATTGTACACTGCCCGCGGAGTTCGTCCCGACTGGAATTGCCGGTTGACGAACGACACCTCGCGTTGTAGCATTATTCAAACAAGTTTGCCTTTCGAGGCAGACCTGAATTTCATGCAGAGTGGCTGAGGGACGAGCCCTGTGACGCCACGGCAACCGGATCGGGATCATATATCCTGACCGCCAGGTGCCAACTCCCGCCCGGAAACGGGGAACATGAGATTCGGATGCGAGCTTCATTTCTATTTGCATTCCGATACCTCTTTTCCCTGTTTCCCGGAAAAGAGGCTTTGTATTTTGGAGCATCTTTTCCCGGCTCGTCCCCAGCTATTCGCGGTTATTAAGAAAGCGAGTAGCTCCATGTCGAACAACTACGGTCAATCTCAGTACGAGCGGCCTCAGTACGAACTGCGCTGCCGGGAATGCGGCCGAAGCTGGAAAAACCAGCCTCGCTCAATCTGCCACGAGTGTTTCTCTCCTCTGGAAATTACTTACGATTACGATACGATCCGGGGCGCAATTGCCCAGGGAACCTTCAGCCGTGACCGCATTGCGCAACGGCCGCCGAACATGTGGCGCTATGCCGAGTTGCTGCCGCTGCCGACGGGTTTTGAGCCGCGGTTGCCAGTCGGGTTCACGCCGCTCCTCAGGGCGCCGCACCTGGCTGAGCGGCTCGCCGACACCCGGGACGCCAGCAGTAACGAAGCAAAGATCGCCGCGCAGAATCTTTACCTGAAGAACGACGCCGTCTGCCTGCCCACGCTGAGTTTCAAGGACCGCGTTGTAGCCGTGGCGCTGGCTCAGGCGCAGGCTTTCGGTTTCGATACCGTAGCGTGTTCTTCCACCGGAAATCTGGCCAATGCTGTGGCGGCGCATGCGGCGCGCCTCGGCCTGAAGGCCTGGATCTTCATTCCATCCGACCTTGAGCCGGCAAAGATTCTTGGTACGCAAGTCTTCGGCGCGAATGTGGTGCGCATCGCCGGCAACTACGACCAGGTAAACCGCCTGTGCTCGCAGATTGCCGAGGAGCGTCGCTGGGGCTTTGTTAACGTGAACCTGCGGCCTTACTACGCTGAAGGGTCGAAGACCGTGGGCTTCGAAATCGCGGAGCAACTGGGCTGGCGCTTGCCGGATAACGTTGTCGTTCCCATGGCCGGCGGGTCGTTGATTACGAAGATCAAGAAGGCGTTCGACGAACTGATCAAGCTGGAATTGGTCGAAGAGAAGCCGGTGAAGTTTTTCGGCGCTCAGGCTACAGGATGCTCACCGATTTCGACTGCGGTTAAGACCGGCAGTGCTGAGATCGATCCGCAGAAACCGGCGACTATCGCGCGTTCGCTTGCCATTGGCAATCCCGCCGACGGGCACTATGCCATCAAGACCATCAAGCAGAGCGGCGGGTGGAGCGAGGACGTGAGCGACCCTGAAGTGATTGATTCGATCCGGCTGCTGGCGGAAACCGAAGGCATCTTCACCGAAACCGCCGGGGGCGTGACCGTAGGCACGGTGGGCAAACTCTATCGTCAGGATCGCATCCTGCCCGAGGAAACAACTGTGTTGTGCATCACTGGCAACGGATTGAAGACGACCGATGTTCTAGCCGGCGTTTATCAGATTGAGCAGCCCATCGCGCCCAAGCTGGCGGAGTTCGAGAAGTATCTGCAGGAAACGCTCGATACCGTCGAGGTCGCCAAAGAGGCGGCCACGGTGGGTGTTTAGGAACGGAGGCATAAGATGGCGATCACGGTTCAGATTCCAACCGCTCTGCGGCGACACACAGCGGGCGTGGGCTCGATTGCGTGTGCGGCCACGAACCTGGGAGAACTATTCTCTGTCCTCGACGAGAAGTTTCCAGAGCTGAAACCCCATCTGCGCGACGAGGCCGGACAGGTGCGCCGCTTTCTCAATATTTACGTGAATGAGGAAGACATCCGCTTTCTGGGCGGGCCGGCTTACATCTTCACGGACGGCGATGAAGTGCTGCTGGTGCCCTCGATCGCCGGCGGAAAATAGATTTCGGCGTTGTCCTTCCAAAACTCAATCGTTTGCAAGCCCCTTCCCTTCGTGTATAATCTAACTAACTGGTTAATTAATCATGGTTCAGTCGGCACGTAGAAAAGAGCTTAGCCGTCGCCGCCAGGAAGTCCGCGATCTCCGCAAACAGTTGCGAGAGCGCAGGCATGGATCCCGTCCTCTGGGTTCCCGCGGGCAGCCGGAGGAGAGCCGTGCCGCGATTCTGCAAGCTGCAGCCAAGGAGTTTGCCGAACTTGGCATTGCCGGAGCCCGCACTGACGCCATTGCGCGTGAGGCGCAGGTCAACAAGGCCCTGCTCTACTACTACTTCAATGATAAGGAAGAACTCTACGGCGCAGTGCTCGACGATGCCTTCTCCGGAATGCGGTCGAAGGTTTTTCGGGTGCTCGACAGCGATTTGCCGCCTCGCGAGAAGATACTGGCCTACGTGGGCGCGTATTTCGACTTCATCGCCTCGAATCAGACGTATCCCAAGCTGATGCAGCGCGAGATGATGCGGGCTCGCGAAGGCCACTCGCAGCACATCGACAGACTGGTCAAAACTTACTTCCAGCCCATCTACCAACGGGTAGGAGGGTTGTTGAACGAGGGAATCGTGGAAGGCGAGTTCCGCAGAGTCGACCCCGTACACTTCGTTCCTTCCATGGTGGCAATGATCGTTTTCTATTTCAGCAGCGCTCCGGTGATGCAGCGGATCGTGCACTTCAATCCGCTCACGCCTCGGCGCATTGCCGAGCGGCGCGCCGCCGTTCTCGATTTTATTTCCGCCGCGCTGTTTCAACCCCGCCCGCACGCGGGTTCAGCTGTTCGCAATTCAGGAGCCAGCCGATGAGCGCTCGTAACCGTTTCTTCATTCTTCTCGGCATCATCTTCGTGATCGCCGCGATCTACTATGGCTTTTCCGTCGACCATTCCAAAGACTTGGTGCTGATCGGCACCGTCGACTCGAACCAGGTGATCGTCAGTGCACAGGTGGAAGGCCGCATCCAGAGACTGCTGGTGGATGAAGGCACGCCGGTGAAAGCCGGCGACCTGATCGCCGTACTTGATCCCTCCGAACTGCAAACGCAGGAAGCCGCCGCCTCGGCAAATATCACCAGCATGCAACACAAAGTTTCTGAGATGGAGCATACGGAAGAATCCACTTCGGGCTCGACCTCGAGCGACGTGGCCAACGCGCAGGCCAAGCTTTCTTCCGCCAAAGCGCAGCTCTTGCAGGCGAAGGCAGCGCTCGACCGCACCGAGAGCGACAGCCGGCGCACCATCGAACTGGCCAAAGCCGGCGTCACCTCGGATCAGGACCGCGTCCAGGCCGAAACCAACCTGCAGGCTGCGCAGGCAACCGTGCAGGCTCAACAAGAACTAGTTAAAGCGGCCGAAGCCGATCTGACCTCTGCCATCGCACGCACCCAGCAAGCTAACGCGGCGAAGAGCACGGTCGAATCAACCGAGGCTGATCTCAAGAATGCCATTGCACAGAAAAATCAAGCTGCAGTGCGGCTCGGCTACACCAACGTCTACGCGCCAGTTACCGGCACCGTTTCGGTGCGTGCGGCGCGGCAGGGAGAAGTGGTCAATATTGGTGGGCCGATCGTGACCATCGTCGATCTGACTGATACCTGGGCTCGAGTGGCGATTCCGGAAACTTATGCAGACCACATTGGCTACGGCGATATGCTGCGCATTCGTCTGCCCGGTGGAACGATCACCAGCGGCAAAGTGTTTTTCAAAGGCCCAGAAGGCGACTTCGCCACCCAGCGGGACGTGAGCCGGCGTAAGCGGGATATCCGGACCATCGTTTTGAAAGTCCGATTGGATAATCCTAAGGGCGCGTACGTGCCAGGAATGACGGCCGAAGTGCTGGTTTCGCCCGACCAGTTGAAGGGCGGCAATCCCCAAAGCGCGGCGGCAGCGGGGCAGCAATAGTGCCCGAAACCTACGCCATCGCGGTCGACCACATCGTCAAGAAATATGGCGACTTCACGGCTGTCGACGATGTTTCGTTCAACGTGAGCGATGGTGAGATCTTCGGCCTGCTGGGGCCCAATGGTGCAGGGAAGTCGACGCTGATCCGCATGATGACTACGCTGATTCCGATCACATCCGGGCGGGCTCTGATCGCGGGACACGATGTGGCCAGGGATCCGGACGCGGTGCGGCGAACGATCGGTGTGATTCCGCAGGCGCTGACCAGCGACCTCGACCTTACGGTGGAAGAGAATCTCAACATTTACGCCAAGCTCTACGACGTGCCCGCGAAAGAGCGAAAACGCTCGATCGAGGAATTGCTGGGGCTGGTGGACCTGACCAAGTGGCGCGACGCGCAGACCAAGACGCTCTCCGGCGGAATGCGGCGACGGTTGGAGATTGCGCGGGGGCTGGTGCATCATCCCAAAATCTTTTTTCTCGACGAACCGACCACCGGATTGGATCCCGTCTCGCGCGTCGCCGTCTGGGAGATGCTGGGTAACATCAAAAATCAGCGGCAGCTCACCATCCTGATCACAACGCACTACATGGATGAAGCCGACCGGCTGTGCGATCGCATCGCCATCGTCGATCACGGCAAGCTCGTCGCGCTCGATACGCCAATGGCGCTGAAAGCGAGTGTGCCCGGGTCGAACGTGATCGAAGCGCAGTTCGAGAATCCTCCGGATGATTGGGAGCAGCGCCTGCATACGATGGACGACGTCACGTCGGTGCAGCATGAAGGCGCTGGCATGTATCGAATCCTTACCGGCAACGGATCGCGAACGACCACGGAACTCGTCGAGATGGCCGTCGAGGCTGGGGTTGCGGTGAAGTCGCTTTCGGTACAAAACACGACGCTGGACGATGTATTCGTGCATTACACGGGCAGGCAGCTGCGTGACGAACTGCAGAAAGCGTATGCCTTCGTGATGCCACAGCGGCCGGGGTTACAGCCGTGAGCCGCTCGGATTGGATTTTATGAATCGAATGATGGCAATTGTCGAGCGCGAAATGCGCAAGTTCTTCCGTTCGCCGGCGCTGATGCTGGCGTCCATGATTTTTCCTCTGGTGCAGCTCGTCATCCTGGGAAACGCCTTTGGGGGAAAAATTCGCGACGCCCGCCTGGCCGTGGTCGATGAGGACGGCGGACCGCAGGCGTTGAGGATTCGCGAAGCTTTCGACTCCGTCCGTGCAAACATTCGCACCTTCGTCCCCGTCTACTATGACAATGAGAAAAAGGCGATGGAAGACGTGCGCAACGGCAAGCTTGATGGCGCGGTGATCATTCCGCCGCAGTTCTCACGCCGGGTTTACGAGGCCAACCATCCTCAGGTGGCCGTGGTGGTGGACAACAGCGACAATTTCATGAGTTCCGCATTGGAGTCTGAACTCACCGACCTGGTCAGTGCACTGAATCAACCAACGGTTGAGCCGCGAATCCTGCAACAGACCGCACTTCAGATTGTCGAGCTCTATCCGTATATCGAGTACATGAAATATCTGCTACCTGGTTCGCTTGCACTCGCGATGTTCGTCTCGGTGATGATCGGCGGAGGCATGCTGTACATCGACGACAAGGCGCGCGGCGTGCATGAAGGCTACCTGGTCACGCCGATCACCAAGCTTGAACTCGTGCTGGGGCTCAACCTGGCAGGTGCGATCAAAGCGGTGATGACGGGAGTGATCATTTGCGTGATCGGCTCGTTGATGGCAGGTGTGAGTACGATTTTCAATCCGGTCACAATGCTGGGACTGTTGGTGATGATCATCCTCACCTCGCTGGGGTTCAACACCATGATGTTTCTGCTGATGGTGCGCATCGAAGACCCGCTGGTGCCGCGGGCGATGTTCGGCATTTTGAATACGCTGCTGTTTTTTCCCAGCGGCGCAATCTATCCCATTCAGGCATTTCCGCCGTGGTTGCGTGCGATTGCCAAGGTTGATCCCTTCACCTACGCTGTTGACGGCTTCAAGTGTCTGCTGCTCAAAGAGACGACACTGGGCGCGGTTTGGGGCGACATGCTGTACCTGACGATCTTCGCGACCGTTACCCTGGGGATCGCAATTCCGCTCTTCAAACGCACGCTGTGAGGCATTCACCTCCGAGTACGCGGAGAGCGCAGAGAAATTCACAAACCACATTGAATTGAGCGAGCCTTGATTTTCTCGCCCCGGCGTGCTCCGCGGTGAATAAGTTTGGGAACCTTTGACTTGTCAGAGGCGTCCGGTATTCTAGAGAGTGATGACGCTACTGGACGCGAAAGAGTACCATCCCGAAAAAGAGCGAAAGAACAGAATTCGGATGATTTCAGCAATCGTTCTTGTTCTGATTTTAGCGTCGGCTGGCTGGTTTAATCGCTTCTGGCCCGAGAAGCGCGTTGCCGGAAAATTCTTCTCTTCGCTGCAAAAAAAGGATTTCGAAACAGCTTACGGCATCTACTTTGCCGACCCCGCCTGGAAGCAGCATCCGCAGAATCACAAGCAGTATCCGTTCAACGAGTTCTGGCAGGATTGGGGACCGGGCGGCGAGTGGGGTAACGTTAAGGGCTATCAGATTTACGGCGCCAGCAACTGCCCCGGTGGTGGAAGCGGAGTGGTCGTCGACCTGATCGTGAACGATCGCGCGCAACACGCTCAGCTCTACGTGGACAAAACGGATAAGACTATCAGCACGCCGCCCTGCGATCTGGAATTTCGCTAGGCCTTGTCCCCGAACTGCTCCAGAGCCTTCGTCAAAGACGCTTCGTCTCCTACATTCAAGCACGTCTTCGACCGGTCAATTTGCCGCATCAGCCCGCAGAGAACCTTTCCCGGCCCGATCTCCACGAACGTCTCCACGCCCTCCCTGATCAGCAGGCGCATGCTCTGCTCCCACTTCACCGAGCCGGTTACCTGGGCAACCAGCGTATCGCGAGCGCGAAGATCGTCGCACACCAAAGAAGCCTCCACATTGCAGGCGACTGGATACACCGGCTTCTGCATCTTCAGCGCGTTCAAATCCACTTCCAGGCGGTTTTGTGCAGGCTTCATCAACGAACAATGGAACGGCGCGCTTACCTGAAGCAATTTCGCGCGTTTGGCGCCGCGCTCGTCGGCAAGCTTGGCTCCGCGCTCAACCGCCGCGGTATTTCCCGAGATCACAATCTGTTCCGGCGAATTAATATTGGCGGGAGAGCAAACCTCGCCCTGCGCGGCATCTTTGCAGACCCCAGCAACTTTTTCCAATTCCATCCCGAGGATTGCAGCCATGGCGCCTACTCCCACCGGAACCGCCTCCTGCATATACTTTCCGCGATTGCGGACGGTGCGCACAGCGTCGGCAAAAGTGAAGGTGCCCGAGGCCACATGCGCCGAGTATTCACCCAGGCTGTGACCGGCCACAAAGCTCGGTCTGGGGATGCGGCCCTCCAGAACTCTCAAGGCCGCGATCGACGCAGTGAGAATCGCCGGCTGGGTAACCTCAGTCAGGCGCAGCTGTTCTTCCGGACCTTCGAAGCACAGTAGCGACAGTTTGTAGCCCAGCGCTTCATCGGCTTCTTCAAAGGTTTGCCGCGCGATGGGATAGTTTTCCGCGAGGTCCTTGCCCATGCCTACTGCCTGCGATCCCTGTCCGGGGAAAATAAACGCGACCTTTGACAGGGCGGCGCTGAATTGGTCTGTTGATTCCATCATCGTGTTTGTGAGAACTTACCGGACCAGAACTTAGCGAACCCGGGCGACTTCCGCTCCGACCGGCGCCGGATGAAGCGCCGCCAGTCCCCGCTCAATTGCCTCATTTACCCGCCGGTCAGCAAACTCCGCAGCCACCCGGACCGCGTTCTTGATCGCGTTCGCATTGGAAGAACCGTGCGTGATAATGCACACGCCTTTTAATCCCAACAGGGGCGCGCCGCCGTATTCCGTGTGGTCGATCCGCTTTTTGAAATCAGAAAATGCGCTGCGCGAAAGCATGTAGCCGACCTGGCTGGTAATCGTTGCCCGCAGCGATTCTTTCAGCACGGTTCGCACCAGGTTCGCCACGCCTTCTGAAATCTTGAGCGCGACGTTGCCCACGAAGCCGTCAGCGACGATGACATCAACGTGGCCATTAAATAGATCGCGGCCCTCCACATTACCCACAAAGTTTAAGGGTAGCTCCTTCAACAACTGAAACGACTCGCGCGTCAGCACGTTGCCTTTGGTTTCTTCCTCACCGATTGAAAGTAATCCCACGCGCGGCCTTTTCCCCGCTGAAAAATTAGAGCGAGGCATGGTGTTCCCGAACATTGACCGGAAATAAATCTCACCCATGACGGCGAATTGTTCAAGATTGTGCGGTTTGCAATCCACATTTGCGCCAACGTCGAGCAGGATCGCCGCCGTTCCGGGAGCCGTCGGAAAAACCGCGGCGAGCGCCGGACGGTCTACGCCGTGCAACGCACCTAGCACCATCTTGGCAGTAGCCATCGCCGCCCCGGTATTGCCGGCGGTGACGAAGCCAGCCGCGCGTCCCTCGCGCACCAGTCGCAGCCCCACGCGCATGGAAGAGTCGCGCTTGGCGCGCACCGCCTGCACCGCCTTATCTTCCATGGTGATGACTTCGCTGGCGTGGACTATCTCAAGCGGCAGCCGCGCGGCCGAAGGGTGCCGCTCCAGTTCCGCTTTGATCGCGCCTTCCGGGCCGACCAGCAGCACGCGCACACCATAACTGCGAGCAGCGTGAATTGCGCCTTCGATCTCAGGCTTGGGAGCCCGGTCCGAACCCATCGCATCCAGCGCGATCACGCTAGGCATTGTGGCAGGGGACTAGCTGGCTTCTTCAACGTCGAGAACTTCGCGGCCTTTGTAGTAGCCGCACTTGACGCAGGCGCGATGCGGCATCTTCTTCTCGTGGCAGTTCGGGCACTCCGAGAGCGAGTGGCTCTTCAGGGCATCGTGCGCCCGCCGGGTTGAGGTGCGCTTCTGAGAATGTCTTCGTTTCGGATTCGGCATGGTCTATAAATTCCTCTCGCCGAGGCCTTCAGGCCTCGCATAAATCAATCTCTAGCCTAATTGTCATACTGAACAAGCGTTCTTCGCGCCGTGAAGGATCCGGGCGAGTCACGCGTCCAGGGAGCCTGCCCTGAGAGAGCGCAAGCGACCGGAGGGCGCGTCTGGCTCGCTTCCTTAACTTACTGCGGCGAAAATATCTTCGTTCTTAATGAGCCAGCTTGCCGCGGATTTCCTTCAACGCCGCCCACCGAGGTTCTTCTTGCGCCACTGCGCACGAGCACTGTTCCTGATTCAGGTTCTTGCCGCAGTGCGGGCACAGCCCCTTGCAGTCTTCGCGGCAGGTGACCTTCAGCGGAACCGCCAACAACACCTGTTCGCGCACCACATCGTCGAGCAAAACTCCTTCACCCTCATAATAGCTGATCTCAGCTTCCGCGTCGGTCACCGAGATCTCGTCTCGCCCGGCATCTGCGCCCTGAGGACGATATAACAGATCAAACTCGCGCTTCACGTCCTGCGTAAGGGGTTCCAGACACCGTGCACAGCTCAATTCCAGATTTGTCGCCAGTCGGCCCCGGACGCGTATGTCTTGTATTATCTTATGCTTGCCGTGGTGCTCCTCGACCAGGTCCGCCCGGCCGCTGCTCTCGATCGGGGTTATCTGGCGATACTCCGGTCCCAGGTCAATCTCGCCCGGTTCGAACTTCTCCGCAAATTCTACCGGATGAAGCTCCAGATCCTTGATCTCGAAAAACATCGGAAACCTCCGCGCACCGTCCAGTGACCGCCCCAGGCCCGCGGAAGCACGCCAGGAAGGCGCAAGTACCGCTAGGAGCAAGACTTGAGGATAAAGGTTGGTAGAAAGCAGTGTCAAGGTGTGGTCGCCTCCTCCTTTCCCACTAGCCTGTATGTTTATGATGGCTGAACACGCATGGCGACTTCACGAGAGAATAAAACCGAGGGCTCTGAAAGCCGTGCCAGTCTGGCTGCGCTGATCATAACTCTGCTCGGCGTTCTCGCCCGTCTTTGGACCGCGTCTGGAACCTTCCTCAATCCCGATGAAGCACTGCACTTCCGCCTGGCCAACCAGGTCTCGCTCAATCTTGCCTATAAGGCAAGCCTCACCGCGGCTCATCCGCCGCTGGTCATCTTATTGCTCTACTACTGGCGTGCGCTCGGTACGTCGGAACTGTGGCTGCGCCTGCCTTCAGTGCTTGCGGGCGCCGTTTTTTGCTGGATGTTCTACAAATGGCTTAGCAAAGCCGCAGGCAGCCTTGCCGGCCTGATCGGACTTCTCTTCGTCGCATTCCTTCCGCCTGTCATTCAGGTCGGGGCGGAAGTGCGTCAGTACTCTCTCCTCCTGGCATTCCTGGCCAGCGCTCTGTATTTCCTGGACGAAGCGTTTGCGGAGCGCTCTACGAGCCGGATGGCGGCCTTTACCTTCTGCCTGTACTTCGCCATGCTCTTTCACTATTCGGCGTTCTTGTTCGCCGCCGCGCTCGGCATTTACGCCCTGTTCAGAATCTTCACGGAACGCCCGCCCGTCCGCTTGGTCGCGGCTTGGGCAATCGGACAACTCGGTGCACTGGCTCTCGCGGTTTTCTTATATAAAACCCATCTCTCGAAGCTGGGAGTAGGCGATTCAAGAACGACGCTGCAAGGCTGGATGAGTGACGCTTATCTCCGCCGGTCTTATTTCGATCCGGTCCATGACAACGCCCTGAAGTTTCTGGTTGGTCACAGTTTCGGAGTCTTTCAGTTTTTCTTCGGGCAGCTGGCCGTGGGCGACGTGATGGGATTCGTGTTCCTGGTGGGAATCGCTCTCCTGTTGCGCGGTAAGAGGCTCGGGGACGATCGAGTTTCTTCGCGCCGGTTGGGATTATTTCTGCTCCTGCCGTTCGCAATTGCCAGCGGCGCCAGCCTGGCTCACGTGTACCCGTACGGGGGCACGCGCCAGATTGCGTTCTTGATTATCGCTGCCGTGGCCGGCGTCAGCGTGGCAATCGCGTGTCTCGCGGCAGGAAGATGGACGCGCGGGCTTGCGATTGCCGCCGTCGTTATCCTGGCCTGTGTGGTCTTTGGCAAACCACGGCAGCCCTGGATGGATCGACCCGATCAAAGCCGCGCCAACATGGCGAAGGCGATGGACTTCGTGACCAAGAACGTTGATCCGTCCGGCCTCATCTTCACCGACTACCAGAGCGACCTTATTCTTGGTCATTATCTTTGCCGGCAGCGTCCCATCACGTTCGACACCGCCCCGGCCGGCTACGAACAATTTCACTGCGAGGGATACCGAATCGCGTCCACCGACTATAAAACCGCATGGATGCTCTGGGCGGATGATTTCCCCAGAGAATGGCAGCGGCTCGTGCAAGCCTACAACCTCAAGCCCGGGGATCCGGTCTGGGTTGTTCAGGCGGGATGGGGAGTCGATCTTCCTGAGGACTTGCGAAAGCACTATGCGGAGTTTCACGACCTGCGTTTCGAATCATTCGGCAAGAACATCAAAATCTTTAAGATGATGGTAGGCCAGCCAATGCCCGCGATCACTCCATAGCGCACATTCCGAAGTCAGTTACTCAGGCGCAATTCATTTCCCCACTGGCCGATTCATCCCCAGCGCCCGCAGGGTAATTTCATCCGGAACGTTCCGCCCATCCTTTCTTGTCACCACGCCGAAGTTGCCCGAGTAATCCCACATCGCCCAGCCCATCCCATGCCGCTCCAGCGCCGTCCGCACGTCGTGAATCCATGCCTCGCGATCCTGCGGGTCCACATAATCGCGGTAGACGCCAAACTCATTGCACACCACCGGAACTCCACGCTGCCGTGCCCATTCCGCGACCTGCGTAATCTCGGCATCAATGCGCGCCGCATCCCAGTGATCCTCTCCATAGCGGATCACCGCCAGACGGTCCACCGCATCCGGCACACCCGCCGCCACTTTCGCAGCCGATTCCGGCGATGACGGATAATGCAGCCCCTTCACCCAATGCCAGAAATATGAGCTCCAGGTCGCACCCTGGTGGGTGAAGATGTGCGGCTCGTAGAAATGAAAGTTGTAGATCACGTTGGGATCGCGCAGCGGCTCGATAAAAACCAGATCGTCGTCATCCGACCAGCGCGCTCCTGCCGCGATCATCGAGTGCTGCGGAGCCCCTTCGCGAATCGCGGCCGCCAGCTTGACCTGCACTCCGTACCAGCGGTAACGGTCGGACATCTCCGGCTCATTCAGAATTTCAAAGAACACCCGCTCCGCATCCCAGGTCGAATAATGATGCGCCAGCACCCGCCAGAAATCAGCAAACTCCTGCACAAAGCTGTCGTCTTTCGTCAGCCGTGTTTTGAATTCGCTGTCCGGATGAAGATCGATCACCACAGCCAGCCCGCGATCCAGAATCATCTTCACCGCCGCATCAAGATATCCCAGATACTCCGCCGGAATCTCCTCAGGCCGGTGGCTCGCCATCATCGGTTCTGGATCGACGCTCAATCGCACGTGATCGAAACCCATCGCTTGAATCAGCGCAATGTCTTCCGCCGTGGTCCAGCTCTGAAAATGTTCCCGGGTATAGCCGCGTTTGTCATAAACCTGCGCGAACCATCCGGTGGTGTTGATACCGCGCCGCAGGTGCGCCAGCCGTGCTGCGGGAACGGTAGACAAAGATACTGGCGGGATCAAAGAGCCGGGCGCAGCCGTCTGCGCCGGCAGCGGACTCAGCCCAAGAGAAACCAGCGCCGCGACAAACATGATTCGCAGAAAGTTCATCGGAAATGCTCAGCCGCGCTGGCTTTCGCACCTGTATATTCCGCTCCAGACACTAGCGACTCAGGCGTCCAGTCGTACGTGGGCCGGAAAGTTCCGTCGTTCATTTGAATTCCCTGCGGAATAAAAGGCATTCCGCTGGTGCGCCCGGTGGCACGGACGGCGATGCGAAGAATTCCCGCGTCCCGCAGGGAGATCACTTCGCCAGGATCGCACACGCCATTCCCGTTGACGTCGCGCCAGATGGCGATGCCGGTGAGTTCGTCCCCCTCGAGCCAGCCGTTGCCGTCGTCGTCGAGTGCGGCGAGGGCTGCGTAGCCGTCGCGCCAAAACATCCACCAGGTTACCGAACCGAACAGTTGCCGGCCCGACGCGATGTGCTGCCGATTTTCGGGATCCCACACCAGAAAGCCCGCGTCGGAATTCACCCACGGCCACTTCGCCGGCACTCCGATCCCTGCAAGATCAAACGATACGACGCGGGCGGGAGCCAGCAGTGCCTCGAGCGGCGCCGGTCCGTACAGCGGAAAGATGATGGGCGAAATAATCCGCGACCGTCCCGCCGGATTGTTCTTCAAACTTTCCTGGTAGCTTTCGATCGCCTTGCGCGCGCGGACTGTTTCCGCTTTTTCCTCGGGCGACAGGTCTGGTCCGGGGAGCAGGCGCAGGATCGCCTGGCTGGCTTCCATAAGCATTTCTTGGGGCGATTCCGGCTCGGAACTCGAGCCAACTAAGGACACGGAATTGGCGGCTAGATAGCGGTACGTTACGAGAGCCTCCGCGCGCCACTCCTGCGCAGCGATACGGCGCGGCGGGTTCTTGAAAGGAGCGTCTACCTGCTCCGCGAACAACGCTCCCTGCTCCAACATCCAACCCAATCCGAGAAACGCCAAGGGCTGCTTTGGTTTAAGCTCGGTCGCGCGCCGGTAGTTGCGCAGCGACTCGACGAGATGCTCGCGCGCCTCTGCAGGCAGTGTTTTTCCCGGTACCGTTCGTTCCAAGCGGGGGACCGCTGCCAGAAAAGCCACCTGCGGCAAAGTGGCTGCCGGGTCATAGCCTCTTGCCCATCGCCAGACATCCAAGTTCCTCGCGTTTTCGGCAAACGCCAGGCTGTGCAGCCGTCCGAGCAGGTAATATCCGCCCGAATCTTCCGGGTGCGCTTTGATGTACTTCGTCCCGTTGATGATCAGGCGGTACACAGGAACGCTATCGGTCGGGGCGTACTGCATGATCGCGTCGAGTGAGCGCGGCAGGAAAGAAACCATCACAACCGCGACACACACAGCCAGAAGTCGTCGCATGACCGAACTCTCCATACTTGCTGAAGCACTTAGGCGTACGTTAGATTTTCAACCTCTTTTGCGACCTTAGCGAATCTTTGCGACTAGAAGCGCTCCCCGTCAATCCCACAAGTCTTCCTAGCTAAGAATCGGCAGCGCCCGAGTCCTGTTCTTCGTCGCGGCATAAATCGCACTGCACAGAGCCGGCGCCAGCGGCGGCACGGAGGGTTCTCCAATCCCCGTCGGCGCCTCCGTGCTGGGCACGGCATACACTTCCACCACAGGAGTCTCGTCCATCCGCAGCGGAGCATAATCGTCAAAATTTCCCTGCACCACCCGGCCTTTCTCGATCGTGATTTTCGCCCGCAGCGCATTCGACAATGCGTAAACGATCCCGCCCTGAATCTGCTGCTCCAAAATGCTTGGATTCACAACCTGCCCGCAATCCACAGCCGCTACTACGCGATGCACACGCGGAACCTCATTCTCCATGCTGATCTCCACCACCTCACCCACATAAGAAGAAAAGCATCCAAAACAGGCGATCCCGCGAAAGCGTCCCGCCGGCAAAGTGCTCTTCCATCCTGCCTTGTCGGCAGCCAACTGCAGCACGCCGCGCATTCGCGCTGTATGCCACGTCGTCTCAAAGTACTGAATGTTCTCATCCTTCTTCAGCATGTGCAGCCGGTACTCCAGCGGATCTTTCCCCGCCGCCGCAGCCAGTTCATCAATAAAACTTTCGCTAGCGAATCCAGCCTGCAATGCATAAACGGATCGCATCCAGCCCAGCGGCACTGCTGTCTCGGCGAGCACATACTCCAGCGAAACATTTGGTAATCCGTAAACAAATGCCGCCTCATCCGGCAAATCAGGATCGACCCCGTTCGGTCCCGGCTGCCCCTTCTGCCCGCTGATTGACGGTGCAACGATCCGATGCGTAAACGCCACCGGCCATCCCGCACCATCCAGCACAGCACTCAACTGATGAAGGCTCGCCGGACGGTAGGTCGAAAACCTCATGTCATCTTCGCGAGTCCAAATCACTTTCACCGGGGCGTTTGCCGCTTTCGACACCAGCGCCGCTTCCACCGCGTAGTCATACTCCAGCCGCCGTCCAAAACCTCCGCCCATCAGCGTGACGTTCATCTTCACCTGGTCCGGATCCAATCCCAGCGCCTTCGCAACCTGGTCGCGGCAATCCTGAGGCACCTGCGTCGGAGCCCACAACTCGCACTTCGTTCCTTGGAAATGTGCCGTGCAGTTCCCCGGCTCCATCGGCGCGTGCGCCATGAATGGAAGTTGATACTCGGCAGAAATCCGCCGCCCAGTGACTTTCGACACGTCGCCAACGGAATATAAACTCGCGCCCTTCTTGGTCGCGGCCTGTTTCAAAGATTCCGTCACCGCCGCAGAGTTCAAGTCTTTGTTCGGCCCCGGATCCCAGCTCACATTCAGCATCCGGCGGCCCTCCATCGCCCCCCAGACACTATCGGCCACCACAGCCACAGCCGCGTCACTGATCTTGGCCACGTAACGCACCCCGGCGACCCTCTTCGATTCCGCATCGTCAAAGCTCAGCGCCTTTCCACCGATCGTCGGACTTCGCGATAACACCGCGTACTTCATGCCGGGCATCCGGAAGTCGATGCCGAACAGGGCTTCGCCTTTCACCTTCGACGGCGTATCGACGCGCGCTAGCCGCTGTCCGACAATCTTGTAGTCCTTGTTCTGCTTCAGGGGCACGTCCGTCGGGATCGGCAGTGTCGCCGCCTTCTCCACGAGTTCCCCGTAGCTTAGTCGCCGCTTCGACGCGCCATGCAGGACCGCGCCGTTCTCTGCCACGCAGCTCGATCGCGGCACTCCCCACGTCAGCGCTGCCGCCGAAATCAGCATCTCTCGCGCTGCCGCTCCCGCCTTCCGCATCGGATCCCACGTCGTCTTTACGCTCGCGCTCCCGCCCGTACTCTGATCCCCGTAGAGCGTGCTCGCCCCCGCTTGTTCGATCTCAATCTGCTTCCAGTCCGCTTCCAGTTCCTCTGCCAGAATCATAGGCAGCGCCGTGCGCACGCCCTGCCCCATTTCCGAGCGCGCGCATACAATCGTCACCTTGTCATCGGTCGTGATCCGCAAGTAAGCGTTCGGCGAAAAAACCTCTTTGCCTCTGCGCCCTGCATGTGGCAGGTAGAATCCCACCACCAGCCCTGCTCCCGCAGCCACTCCCGCCGCAACGAACTCACGCCGAGTCAAGCCTGATACTTTTAGCGGACTCATCGTGCTCCTCCTGCCCCCGCAGCACGATGAATCGCCTTGCGAATCCGTTCATAGGTCCCGCAACGGCACAAGTTGCCGTTCATCGCCTGTGTGATCTGCTCATCGCTCGGATTCGGCGTCTTCGCCAGCAGAGCCGCGGCCGTCATGATCTGCCCCGTCTGGCAATAGCCGCATTGCGGAACTTCTTCCGCAATCCACGCCTGCTGCAACACATGCAGCCCGTTAGCCCCCAGTCCTTCAATGGTGGTAATGCTCTTCCCGGCAACCTGCGAAACCGGCATAGAACACGATCGAATCGCTGACCCCTCCACATGCACCGTGCAAGCCCCGCATAGTCCGGCGCCACAACCGAATTTTGTTCCCGTCAGTTCCAGAGTGTCTCGCAACACCCAAAGCAAAGGAGTCTCCGGCGAGACGCTTACTTTTTTCTCGTTACCATTAACCCGCAGTATGAAGTCGGCCATATGTTTTTCCGGGATCGAACTGCAACCTGGACAATCATCCTACTCAACCGGCAAGAAAAGTGGAATGGTATCCGCGGGGGTACGCGAGCAGGAGTACGCGAGCAGCTAAAGCTTTCCGCCGTCGTGCCGATGAAAGATAGAGACTCTCTAAGGTTTGCAGTGAGGCAGAGGGCCAGGCGCTACGTCATCCTTCACGCAGAGTTGCAGGTCTGGGCGGAAAAGCTAACATTGAAAACTCAGAATCAATCGGAAACTGGCTCGGCCCCCGGCGTAGTCGGCGCCCGTCACGAACCCCGGTTCAAACTTGAAGTTGACGTCAGCATCCGTACCCGATCCCGCGGCGTGCTGGCCGGCTACACCGTGGATATCAGCGAGTCCGGAATCTCGGCGATGCTGAAGATTGAAGTTCCCTTGTCCGAGATCGTGGAGTTGGCCTTCATCGTCCCGATCGGCCGAGTAATTATTCCTGCGATGGTCCGCCAAAGAGATTGCTTCCGCTACGGTTTTCAGTTCATTGGGTCAGGCGCCGCCCAAGAAGTGATTCGGTCAACCTGCCGCCAGCTCGCCGTCGAACAAACCCTGTTGCGCGATCAAGCGGTTCCACCAGGCTAGGCATTCCCGCTCCAGCGGGCAGACGATTGGCTCCCTATTGCCATAAGAGAGGCTGCTAACGAAAACTACTTCAGTTCGGTCAGCTTCTGGGTTGCGATCTGCACTGCTTCAGGGTTGGGATTGTCTTTCTTGATCTGCTCGTAGAGGCGCTTGGCGTCAAGCGGCTGGTTGCTCGTCTGGTAGAGGTCTGCCAGTTGCAACTGCGCCGTCGCTTTGCTTACAGAAACCGTGGGCTGACTGATCAGTTCCTGGTAAAGGGCCACAGCATCTTTGGTGCGGTTCGTGTTCCCATAAAGAGCGGCCAGCGCAAGCTTCGCTACCGATGCCAGCTCTTTGCTGCCGGTTGAAGCCACAGTCTTCAGATTGCTCTCCGCAGTGGCATTGTCGCCCGCCGTCGCATCCGTCACTCCCAGGAAGTAACGTGCCATATCCGCTGTGTGAGTGTGCGGATACTTATCCATGATCGCCTGGAATTGTTTCTTCGCCGTGTCGGAGCGTTCTTTCGCGGAGGTAAAGCTTGGAAAGTCCGGCTGCGCGGGCGTTCCCGCGGGACGCAGCGGCGTTTCAAGGGTTCGCACCGCCTGTGATAGGTCGAAGCTTGCCTTCTCATCCTGCGCACTCAGGTAGTACCACTCCCCCGCCACGGCGGCGCCGATCAACACCACGACCACGATCGCTACCGCAAGCGTGTTCCTGTGCTCCACGCTCCAATGAGCCGTCTTCTCGGCAGCTCCTATAGTGACTCGGCTGAATGCGTCCTGTTTAAGTTGATGGCGGGTCTCTGCGCGCACGAAATTCCCTTCTGATACTTACGATGGAGGGTCGAACGAATATGGCGAACTAACAGTTTAGCAGGATGAAAATCACCCCGTCAAAACTGCGTCATTCTTAGAGCCTTACTTAAGTGTGTAAGTCAGCAGCAGTCCCAGGCCAAGCGCAATTCCGTCTTCAGGAATCGCGATCGCCGCATCGGGCAAGTGAAGCGCACGAACCAGCCAGCGCGAGCCCGATAACCTCCAAACGCTCCGGCAATCGTGCCCATCGCCCCGCCCAACAAGCCGACCCACAGCAGGAAGCCGCCGGCAATCGCGACACTTGCTCCCGTCAGCAGGCTTGTAACTATTCGAACCGCCAGCGGGAACGCGGCCGTCCACGCAGGAGTTGTGGGCAGCAGGTCCGCAATGTACTCACCTAGCGCACCCAGGGTGAACAACGCCACCGCCCAGCGCGAGCCCATGAAAGCTAATCGAGAGTCAGAGAGATTCATCCAGCCGATGCAGGAAGCCCATGCTACCACGGCAGGGGCGGTCATGGATCGCAATCCCGCGACAAAGCCTAGCCCAAACGAGACGATGAGGGCTCCCATCATGGGATCACCTCATTGAGTATCAGCACTTAGCGACGGCCGATTAAGAATGAAAGCCTGATGAGAAATCGCGTTCGACGCCTGCGCCGCGACTACCGCGGAGCTTCCTCCAACAATCCTTGCTCGAGTTTTTCCTGGCACTCGATGCAATGCCGTGTCCAGGGCACAGCCTCCAGGCGCTTGGCATTGATTTCTTTTCCGCAGTGGATGCACTCGCCAAAGCTGCCTTCGCGGATGCGCGCCAGCGCCTTCTCTACCATCTGCAGCAGTTGCCGCTCGTTGTTGCTCTGGCTGAAGAGAAACTCTTTGGTGTAGGAACTCGCGGCACGGTCGGCAATGTCCTGTGCCGTGTCTTCATCTGCAGAGCGGCCGTCGGCCTGCGTCCGCGACACCGTGCGACGCAGATCCTGCTGCCGCGTCTCCAGCCGTTTCTTGAATGCTTCTAACTTCTTCTTATCCATAAGTTCACTTCGTATAATCCTGCGCCGGCTCCCGGAGCCGTGCCTGGGGTTCGGGCCAAACAAAAATGATAAGCGCGTCAAACGAGATGCGTCAACCACAGAGGCGGGTAGTCGGTAGTGGGGTCTTAGCGTGGATACAATGGGTAGTAAGGACAAATAAGAAGAAGGCCTGCTGAGCGGGCAAGCACGCCTTAGAGTGCGGCGGACATCTCCGCACGAGAGCCAGTGTGGGGTCTGATCCGTTTGCCGATTCCTCTGCCCTCGGCGATTCTCAGATCGTAGTCATTCTGAAGGTTCAGCCAGAACTGTGCTGGCAGGCCGAAATATTTTCCCAGGCGAATGGCGGTCTCAGCGCTGATGGCCCGGTCTCCCCGCACAACCTCATAGATCCCGGGAAACTCAAGCGCCTTCGCCAGCGCATACGCGCTCACTCCCATCGGCTCCATGAATTCGGTCTTGAGAATCTCTCCAGGATGTATCGCGAAGATCCTTCTCGCCTTTGGCATAGCTGCTCCAGTACTCAATGATAGTCGGCAATTTCTACTTCAAAGACATTCCCGCCCCGCCACACGAAACACACGCGATACTGATCGTTAACCCGGATGCTGCGCTGCCCGGCACGGTTCCCTCGAAGCGCTTCCAATTGATTTCCCGGAGGTACCTTCAAGTTGTCCAGCGCCATCGCGGCATTCAAAATGACAAGTTTCTTGAACGCCCTTCGCTGCAAATCAGCAGGAAGCCGGCGGTTCTTACCCGAATCCCACAGCCGTTCCGTTTCCTTGTCCCGGAAACTCGCGATCATGTCCGATCGATAATGCGCTTCGGTACTGCTGTGACGCAATACTATTGTATCACATGAGTATTCGGGCTCTGGCCAAGACGGACGAGCTACCGCACAACCTGGCGCACAATCGTGACCGAAAGCGGTATCTGCTGCTTGGTCGTGCCACTGCTCGCCGACACCGTGGCGGAATAGATGCCCGCCTTGGCGCCGCTGGTCGCCGCGATTTTCAGGACGCTACTGCCTGACCCTGGGGCTGACAGAGCGGTAGGAGTGAAGGCACCCGAGACGCCGCTTGGCAATCCAGTTATGGACAAGGCGACGGCTGCCTTGAACCCTCCGCTCACCGTGACCGTCACCGCGATGCTGTGGTTCGATCCGGCAGTGACCGAGAGAGAACTCGCCGAGAGAGCCGCGTGAAAGGCTGGAACCGCAGGACTTGCATCGCCCCAGTGGTTCACCAGGATCGAACCGTCGATCGAGCCAAGTCCACTGGCCTGATCGTATCCAACTGTAGCGTTGAACCCGGTTTGTCCCGGAACGCTGTTGTTGCCGACGGTTGTGTCATGAAAAACGGAAGCTCCGCCCGCCCTCTGCTTGCTCGCCAGAGAATAAAAAGCACCGTTGGCGTTGCCCTGCCGCGCTGCGGTGTTCTGCACGACCAGCGCCATCACGCCCGCAAACGATGGGGAAGCGGCCGAGGTGCCGCCGACCACATACAGTTCGCCCTCTTGATAGATTAGATAACCATCGTGACCGGCAGCAGTGAGGGCCACGTCTGGGACGTCGCGCTTGCCATCCGCCGGAACCCCTGTGCCGGCTTGCCAGGAAGGCTTGGTATACAGGACGCTCGCCCCGCCTCCGCCCGCCCAGAGCCCCTGGCCGGGGCCGCTCACGTTCCAGACAACTTCTGGTATATAGCTTAAAGCTGATGCCTGCGTTCCCGGCGAGCTCGAAGATGCCCAATAGCGCGTGGGGTTCGACACGTCATTGAGCTCAGTTCCCCCGACACAAACACTGTAGGGTGTCGAGCACAGGCCATTGACGCCGCGGCCGTGCGTGGCCGCCGCGGCTGACGCGGAGTCGCACCCCGCCGCGCCGCTGTCTCCCGAGGAAACGAATACGGTAATGCCCTCCGCTGCCGCTTGCTGCCACAGGCTATTGAGAAAGCTGTTACCGGAGGATCCAAGCGAGGCCTCGCACAGCCCGAAGCTTGTGCTCATGACGGGCGCGAGGTTGTGGTTGACGATGTATTGCGCCGACAAGTCCACGCCGTCGCTCGCATTCGTGGATTTCGAAACCACAAACTTGATGCTGGCATTCCTGGCCACTGCGCCCGACCACTCCACGTCGAGATCGGCTTCGGTTTCCTCACCTGAACTCCAGATGCCAGGGTCAGTTCCGTTCACGATGATCTGGGGATCGTTGGCGGGCAGGCCAAAGAATGTTCTGAACTGGCGCGCGTCTGCGATCTTGATGTTCGAGCGGGCGACGATGGCGATGGACTGGCCGCTGCCGTTGATCGCCTGCTGATACAGCGGACCCAGGTCGTAGATGGTAGCGAAATCTGCCGGGGCCAGATAATTCGCGCCGCCGCTGCTGAAGTCAGGAGATGGCTTTCGGACCAGGCTATGCGTCGGCGCGCTGTGAAAATCGTGCAGCGAAACTACGCCTCCTACTACTTGAACCAAAGCGGCCGGGATTTCCGGATCCTTTATGTTGGCGTGGTGGACCTCGCCGCTAACCTTGTAGGTGTGAATCGAAGTATGGAAGATTTCCTGGACCTCGGCGGCAGTGCCGCTGAAGATGATCGAGCGCCGGCCTGCTGCGACCTCTTCCACTTCCATGCCATGTTCTTGCAGCCAGCCCGCAATCTGAGCCGTGTCGGCGTCGGACACGCCGAATCGCTCTCCGTACTGTTCGGGTGTGAGCCACTGATGATAGTAAGGGGACTCGAGATTGTTTTGCGCGTCCACTAACTGATCGAGCGCATCTTGCTGGGTCGCGTCGGGCAGCAGCGTGAGGAGCATGTGTTCCATCAGAAAGTCAGGCGCGACTGCGCCGGCATCGTATTGGGCGAGCGCGAGGGGATGAACGTTGCCATGCAGTGTCACGCGTTGATCGTCATCAATGAAGCTGGTGATGCGGTCACTTACCTGAACGAACCGGGACTGCGCGAGCAGAGGGCTCGGCGGGTCGGATGGGGACTGGGCTCTGGCGGGAAGGTTCAGGGAAAGAAGCGAAAAGAGAATTGTTAAAGTCAGGAATGAAAATGCGCGACGGTCGAGTGACGCGGCTGACAGACGGGACATTGTTCTTGAGCCTCCGAGGCGAGATGCGGGTGTTTACTCCCACTTCAGGCTTCATCGGCGAGGCGGGGGAACACTTGAGGGATCAGCCCAACGTGTCCTGGTAACGGAAGTACTGGTGGTGAGATTGGCTTAATGTTCCGACTGGAACATTGTGCTGAATGTTCCAGTTGGAACATAACTGCGGTTTTACCGGAACACTGTGAAAATCTCGGAAAACTCGGAAAACCACCTTAAAGCTATAGTTGGTTGGCGGCAAGCGGCTGAGGGGGATGAAGTTGGACGAGTGCCGAAATATCGGCACGAAAAACGTGGGGCGAAGGAAAGGCGTCGGAAGTCGGCGCTCGATGCTGGCAGTCGTAGGAGGCGAGTGCTTATTACATAGAGTTATCGGAAATAGGGGAACCGTCGCACCGGGCACTCTCTTTGCACGAGATTATACGACGTTTAATCCTTTTGAACCGCTCTCCTTCTCTGTCACACCGGATACCAGGTTTTGTCTTGGTTCAGCGTGAAATGGAGAAGAGACGTTCCGTTAGTGTAGATTCCGCCCCTGCGGGGCGGATTTTCAAGGCGTGAGGGTCTATCGTCCGATGACTTCCTTTCCTTATCGTGCAGCGCGAAAACTGCCTCCCGCGCTGCTAGGCATCGGCTCGATGAGCCCGCCGGATTATCCCTCAGCATGGTTGCATCCCTGCAGAGCCCGCCTCCGTTTCACCCGGCAAGTTCATTGTAGCTCCGCTGCGCCATGCTGTTCAGCTTCCGGCTTGCCCGTTACTCAGGAGCTGACAGAAGGCAGGTGACTCATCGACTTCCCATTGGAAACAACAATGCTCCCGGGCCCTTTAGCCGAGGTAACCTGTTTTTATGGGCGGTGTTTCTATTGCATGGACAGCTGTTTTTGTTATTTGGGCAATTCTGGGTGTGTTCCAACCGCTAGTCGTCTCACAGGAACAAGATGCTCGCATCAATCACCTCCTCAGCTCTGATCCGGCGGTACGTAGCACGACAAAGAATGAGTTAATGCGACACCCGGATACAGCAATACTCCCCGCTCTACTGAAGGCATTGCCATCTTCGCAGGGATCCATTCGAGACGACCTTCTTGAGATCCTCGACAAGTACGATGATGCACGCAAGCTTCCCATTTTCATGGGCCTCCTGAAGCCGTTTCACTTGGACACTGACAGTTCGCTGATTGGCCAGCAACTCGCGCGCCTCGGCAAGCCCGCAGCCCAAGCCGTTCTGGCAGGCTGCGACGACCCCACCGAAGGTTACTCCGAATGGGCAGCGGGCGTCCTAAAAGACATGGAGACTGTAGGCCGGGCATCCATTATCGCGGCGCTTCTGAGCAACGATGATTGCAGGCGAGAGATTGGGCGGAATGGCCTGCAGTGGGCGTTTGGAGAGGCCGACCCGAACAGTGTGCTGAATGCGGATATACGATTGGCATCGACTGCTGCGACCGACACCGATCAACGAATTCGCGGAGCGACTAAAAAGTGGTTCGAGTCTTGGAGAGGCCGCGAAGACAGCGTTGAGATGTCTGGAATCGTCGACGCGCTAATCACGGAGTACCAATCACACGCCCCGCCGGAAACCATGGCAAAGATCGCCACGATGCTATCAGATACCGAGCGACCCAGGGTGACGCGGTTCATGCGCGCCGCGTTGCACGCACCCAATCCGGAAATTCAACGCATCGCCAATCACTATCTCGAGCATTTTGGTTCAAAATCGAAGTAAGGGCCCTCGATTCGGGGGCCAGAATCTAGTCGGCAAACTTATCCACTTCACGACTATCCGACATCGCGGGAGGCTAGCCACATCGCTCTTCACGCGGCTTGCTGGCGGCGACTCTGGCGTTGCTGTCTGGCGGCTTCCAACTTGCGGTCGCGCTCAGTGTGAATCTCGCTCTGTCGGCCTGCGAGCAATCGTTTGGCGTGATGTAGCCAATGGCACTGTTTAAGCGGATCTCGTTGTAATGTGCGACGTAATCCTGCACCAAGCGCACCGCATCGTCTAGCGAAAGCGGCGTTCCCGGCCGAATGCATTCGGTTTTCAGTGACTTGTGCCAGCGCTCAATCTTGCCGTTCGACTGTGGATAGTAAGGTGAGGTTCGGACGTGCGTCATGCCCGAGATCGAAGCCGCATATTTAGGGCCTTTGCCGCGAGCCGCGTTCAAGCGAGCCTTTCTAGTGTGCAAGGAAAATGCCGGCATCACAGAACTCGCGGTTTAAGTCCCGTGGAGAACGCGTGGACAGACGGGGCATTTCCCAATTTGTTGACGAGAGGAAATTTCGTACTCCCGCCTGTCCCTGGTCTCCCTCCGATTTTTATGCCGCTGAGACCACCTTCTTCTTCGCATCGAGTGCCGGTAGAAGAAGTTTCAGAAGCGCTTGATCAGAGAACGGGTTCTGGCCTGAGATGAGCTCGCGATCTTGAAGGACATAGCTCGACCATGG
>DATHMS010000037.1:0-31229 GCA_035486795.1 Candidatus Sulfotelmatobacter sp.
GACCAAGAGCGACGGCAATCACACCTACACCTATGATGCCGAGAATCGTATTATCCAAGTCGATGGTGGGAGCACGGGCACTTACACCTACGACGCCGCTGGCCGCCGCGTCGCGCGCCAAACGGCTTCGGGCTCGTGGGAATACCTGTACGATCTGCAGGCAGGGCGGTGACCGAGCTGGTACCCCTTCCACGCCGCGCGGACTGAAATCCGTAAACGGCGACTCATGGTCGAGTACCTGGGAGTACCCGGCTGGATTCAGCGTGTCCACCAGGTATTTCGTCGTCACGCCAGCGCCTGTTTCACTCACGCGGTTGCCGTCGCCGTCGTAGACTATGCTGCCTGGGATAGAAGGGTTTCACTTAACGTCGTGCTGAGATTGTGTTATTTCCACTGTTCTGCTCAACATTCCTGCTTGACCGCATGATGTAGACGAGCAGGGCAATCCAGACTGCATTGAGCAGCCACCTCAATACGTTGAACGCATCAAAGCCGCAGTGAAAAGAGCGGATTTTGTAGTGGGCATATCCGTAAGAACTCAGCCCGGTAGCAAGGACACCAAGAACTCCTGCCCCTATTATTGCTCCGTGCCGGAAATCTGGAAAGATCCTTCTGGACAATCGAGATTTCAACGAAAACAAGTCGGACGCGACCAATATGCTCCCAAAAAACTGCACTAAAAGAGCTAACTTCCAAAAGGCCGTCAGATCCACGCCTAGAGCGCGCAGGGCATACTCGTAGCCTTGGTCCGCGGCTTTGCGATACCAGCGAAGAGCTTCAGCATAGTCCTGCGGTGCTGCTGACGAGCTGGTTCTCGCTGATACGCTGCAGGCCGTAGGCATAGGTGCGTCCCACCGAGCCGCTCACCAGTTCGTCGAGCACCTGGGAGTAGCCAGAGGCGCCGGCGTGACAACGAAGCACTTGGTTGACACGCTGGCGGCCGTCTCACTCACGCGGTTGCCATCGCCGTCGTATACAATTGCGATGTGTGCGCTACCCAGCGAGTCCTTTGCGGATAGGTCCATGCTCCGCCCCGTACTCACGCAACACAGCTGCGGCATAACTATCCTCATCTCGCAACATCCCCAACAAAAGGTGTTCGGGGGCTACCTGTTCGCTCCCGAGCATTGCCGCCTCTTCGTCGGCATAGCTGAGCACTCGTTGGCATTGCTCAGAAAGTGGCGGCAGTTTTTCCGTTGGAACAATTTGTCCGCTTAGGTCAATGGTGCCGCCTGGGGCGAAATGCTCTTCTAGGTCCGAGTAAACTGCATCTTTTGAGTGCGCCAAAGGAAAGAACAGGTCGAAATGATCCTTCCCTTCTCGCACGATTGATAGAAGGATGTGTTCAGATTCGACCACAGGAGAACCGAAGTAGCTGGCAAAATGCCTCGCGAAAAAAATGAGGCGATCGGCCCTGACTGTGTAGCGTTGGAAAATTTTCTCTCTCGAGCGATCTGGGCCTAGCTCAGGCGAATCTGCAATGATCTTGCGGAGTTTATCCACTTGGCGGCGTACCCGCTCCTGTGTTGTGAGGGGGGAGTGAGGCTTAATTACGAGTTCAGAGCGGACTCGCACGATATCTGCACCGTGCCCACGAAGCACGCGAGCCCCAATCGAATTCTCTTCACGCAGTAGACCGAGGAGGAGATGCTCGATGCCAACACTCTCCAGCGACATCCGAGTTGCCTCTTCCGCCGCCAATACAAAAACCCGTCTGCTTTCGGTGCTAAAAGGTAAATCGCTAATTTGTTGAGGAGCTGTACCGGACCTGGACACTCCATTTGTGATGTCGCTTTGGAAAGTGCTTTCGCTCACCGGAGGATTCAGAAATCGGTTCAGAAACCCAATGTCCTCGCGTGCTATACCCAGCAACAGATGCACACTCTCGACCGTGTCTCCACCCAGTTGACGTGCCGTTGCGTGCGCAAAGAAAACGGAACGCCTCGCCTCTGGAGTATATTGGTCGAAAATATCGGCTTTTAAATCCATACCTGCAGTCTAGTAAAGAATCAATGTGGACAAGCAATAGCGGTACACGAGATCAATTTCCCACATAGTGGCGAGCGGATTCTGTACGGCATACAGAGCAGCGGCTTCCTGGCAGAAGATTTCCCCAGTCTCCTGCGCTAGCTTCGTTCCGCGATTGCGTTCGACAAGTGTTTCGAAGGTCTCCGTTTCGAGATCGACTTCTTCAAGAAATCCCCGTCCACTGGGGTCGATCCGGTTAACCGGATTGTTTACTGCGTAAACATACTTGTGCAGCGTGGCCGGATCGAAAATGTTTCCGACCTGAGAAGCGCGCAACGCGCAACAGCTCTCCTTACCTGGGTCCATTGTCTCGAACCTGCCGGTGAGCATGTTGTAATAGCGCGCTCGCAGCTGATAGAGGTTAAGATTGCTGTCGAAACGCTCGCCACTATACAGGTAGCTGTTAGCGATCGTGCCCGTGCTGGCGATGACAGCACCGAAAGCATCGAACGTGTAGGTATTGCCCACCGTACCCGCTGTGTTGGTCGTGAACCGCACGTTGCCGTGGCCGTCGTAGCCGTAGAAGCTGGGCGTCCAAGTGCTGCTGACGAGCTGGTTCTCGCTGATACGCTGCAGGCCGTAGGTGTACGTCTTCGTCAACGCGCCACTGACCAGTTCGTCGAGTACTTGGGAGTACCCGGTTGGATTCAGCGTGTCAACCAAGTACTTCGTTGTCACGCTGGCGGCCGTCTCACTTACGCGGTTCCCATCGCCATCGTAAACCATGCTCACGCTTCCGTGTTTCAGCATGTGGTTCTCGAAGTCGTAGGTGTTCGTGATCCCGACCGAAGCGGTTGTGTTGCCGTCGTTATCGTACGTGTCAGTCGAGAGCCGATCGTTGGAGTCGTAGACATATGTGTTGGCGCCTGATAGAGAGGGAATCGTCGAGTTGAGCGTGAGCCGATTCCCGACCGTGTCGTACGTGTAAGTTTCCGAGCCGTTGTTGCCTGCCGGGTCACTCGTAATCGTCTCCGACAGAAGATGGTAATCGTTGTCGTAGCCGTAGCTTACGCTGCGTCCGCTCAATTCCGCCACGGCGGTGCGGTTTCCGGCTGCGCCCAAAGTGTAAGATGTGGCAATCCAGCGGGCGGCCCGATCTTCGCAAATACGGTTGGAAACCCGCTTGATTTGAACGCTTGCTATCAGCGGGAGATGAAAGATGTGCTCAGACGTGCTGGAGTGTCCTGGCATGGATGGCATGGGTTCCGCAGGGGTTTGGCGTCGAATCTCAACCGCTTGGGGGTGGATGATTCGGTGATCCAGCGTATTCAGCGGCACAGCACAGTCGCGACCACCCAGAACCACTACATCAAGACCGCGTCACCCGATGCGATCGCAGCAATGAAGCAGTTCTCCGAAGCCTTATTGTGCTCCAGGTGAATCACTCAAGGTCAAGGATTCTGTGCAGTAGGAGTAGTTAAGTGCCTATCTACGAGTGATCTGGCGGAGAGGGAGGGATTCGAACCCTCGGTACAGGTGTTAGCCCGTACAACGGTTTAGCAAACCGCCGCATTCGGCCACTCTGCCACCTCTCCGGCGCGCGATTTTCACTAGCTTAACACAGCTTTTGGGTGGAAGGTCTTTGCGGCGCGGCTTCAGCCTGCGCGCGGTGGTCTTGATTTGCTTTAGTCCGAACCTGTTCGGGTTTCGTAACAGGATTAACTTTGTGGTAATGGGAACGCAAATTGGTGAAAAACTCCTTAGCAATTGAGGGGGAGGAGTGGATCCGAAAGACTGCCAGCGCTGCGGCGGTACCGGATATATTGCGCGGCCTGCGGACATCAGCGGCAAGTCCGAGGGGGTTGCGTTTATCCGGTTGAAGTGTCCGGCCTGCGCGGGCAGTGGACGGAAAAATTCAGCGCCCCCCACGACCGCGGGCTGACCGCACGGCCTGTGGTGCTTGCGAAAACGTACGAGCCCGGGGCGTCATGCTCCCGCTGTGAAGTGGCGATCCGGGCCGCACGTTTCCTTCGAAAAAGATTCACGAGGCGCGACTCAGGCGATGCCAGCGGCTTTACTTCGGGTTCCTCGCCGGGACGCCGTCTCGATTCGGTTTCGTCCTGCAGCTTTTGCGCGGTAGAGGGCCTTGTCGGCTGCCTGGATGACTTCTTCGGCAGATGAATTTTCCCGCCTCGAGGTTGCAACTCCGATGCTGGCAGTGACCGAAAGTTCGTCTGAGCGGGATGGGCGAGAAAGCTGCCGGATGGCGTGGCCGGTTTGGGAGCGGCCGCGGGCGCGCTGGTTGCGGCGGTCGGGACCGCGCGCTTCCTGACGGCGGTCTGGGCCACGCAAGTGGAGTTTGCTGGCCTCGATATCGGCGCGCAGTTTTTCCAGATGATCGAGAACCTCGGTGGTGGTTTTGCCGGGAAATAGAATGGCAAATTCTTCTCCGCCGCAGCGGTAGGCTTGTCCTCCGCCCGATACCCTCGCCAGCCTTACAGCCACCATGCGCAATACCTGATCTCCGGTGTCGTGGCCGTAGGTGTCGTTGCACCGTTTGAAGTGATCGATGTCGACCATGGCGATGGAATAGGGCGGTTGGAGTCGAAGCAGGGCTTCGTGGAAAGCGCGGCGGGAAGGCAACGCGGTGAGTTCGTCGTGATAAGCGAGGATGTAGGAAGTCTCGACGATGGCGCCAGCCAGGATAAAGGCCGCGGCTGCGAAGTAAGCGGTGGGGATTCGCCCCACGCCTCCAAAACAGAGGGAGAGAAAGCAAGCCGCAAGGGCCCAGAGCAACCCGCTCTCTGCGGGCTTGTGGAAGAGGAAGAAGCGCGTGAGCAACATTACCGCCGCGGCTGCGAAGGCAAGCAGGGCGGCGAAAGGTAGCGGAGCCGGTAGTGGAGGATGGTGCAGAGCATGTTGCGCGACGGCCAGGGGCTGAGGCCGGCAGAGCACTCCTACAACGACGGACTCAACGAACAGCAACAGAGTTGGAGGCGCAATGCTGGAAAAGGAGAATCCCCTTTCTCGGTAAAGCGAGAGAAGAACGAAATCGAGAGGCAAGAGCAAGCCGACCGCGGCGAGCGCGGTGCTGCCGGGGCCGCTGCTTACGATATGGGCTGAAGTGGAGGAAGGCGAGAAGTAGAAGATTGCTTGCCGAGCCAGGAATAGAACCAGCAAGGCAAAGAAGATGCGGCTGGAATGAAACCGCCAGGCGAGCAGCAGGCCTGCGACCGTTGCGGTGTAAAGGGCGTAGGTAACAATGGTTGGGCTGGGCGCGACCAAGCCGGTGTGCAGCAGAGCTGCAACGGCCAGCAGGCAGATGCCGGGTGTGAGCAGGGACTTCATCGAAGTTTGGTCTGCAAGTGTGGTCTTTCTATTATCTCTGGAGGTGCAAGGCGGGAGTAATTGACCGATTGGGTACGACGGGGTGTGGATTTGTGGTGGCCGCTTGCCGAAGGTCCGCGTCAGCGAAGATCAAAGACCCCGCCCTGTCTTTCCAAAGAACGGAGAGACAAGGACGGGGCACCCGCAGCCGGAATAGTACGAAAGGGCGGGGGCTTTGATCCCGATGCGAAAACTTCTCAATAGGCAAGAACTATACGATTGAGTCTAAGTAGCTATATCCGGTTCATCCTCTGCGAGGGGACCGCTATAAGTATGAGGTTTACCGGGAAGCGTGGAAGCTGCTGCGGAGATGAACATCCTTTTCCTCAACTGCGTTTGCACGTTGCCGGCGTCACCGGCGCTGCGGGCGGGTACAGAGGTCCTTCGGCCCGCACAAACCGCGGGCCTCAGGATGACAAGGGTGGTTGGGCTGTACGCTGCCTACTCGATGCAATCATTTGGGCAGGGTTTTTAGGAATTCCTCTAACACGTGGTTGAATTTTTCTGGGTCGTCGACGAAGAGGGCGTGGCCGTCGCCTTCGAATTTTTCCAGTTGGACCTTGTCGCCGAGTTTTGATTTCAGGTAGTCCGCGGTCTGCTGCGTCTCAGGCTGATAAGTAAAGAGGAGCGGCTTATTTATTTTGGCCAGGCCGGCGGAGAAATCCTTTACCGCAATCATGTTGTAAATGAGTATGACTGCGGTATCGGCCGGAACCTGGACAGAGGCGTCGACGACGCGCTTCAGGTAGTCTTCCGGCTGCGGCTTCTTGTACATGCTGCGGACAAAACCGTCAGCTTGTTTCTGGCGATCCTGTTGGAGCTGGTTCATCCATCCTGAGATGCCGACGAAAAAATCAGGGTTGGGCTGGTCGGAGAGAAGGCCATCGACCAAAACTAAGCCGCCGACGTTGTCGGTGCCGAATTGTTCGACGTATTTGACCAGCTCACCGCATCCCATAGACCAACCAACCAGGACTGGGCGCTTCAGGCCAAGTTCATCCACGAGTTCCTTATAGTCGCGAGAGCGGGTTTCGGGGAGATGACCGTACGGGGGCTTGTCGCTCTCGCCTTGGGAACGGGGATCGACGGCAATGACGTGGTAGCGCTTCGAGAACTCGTCGATTTGGTTTTGCCAGATCCAGGCGGGCATGGTCCAGCCGGGGATGAAGACGATGGGGCGGCCGCTTCCGGCCTCGAGGTAGTGAATGCGGATGCCGTCGGAAGTTCTGAAAAAACCGCTTTTGGGTATCGCCGCTTGCGCTGTGAGGCTTGGGACTGACGCCAGGCAGAGCAGGATGACGGCTAGTCTGGTTCGCATGCGCTCCCTCCTTATTATGGAGCTGGGAAATGGGCTTCTAGGCGTAGAGGAACGGGCGTTCACCGTGGCTTCTCCAGAAGTAGGCGAGGATGATCACGCTGGCGACGGCGGCGTAGGCACACCAAAGCGAGGTGAAGGCGTAGCGCTTGACCTCCATTACAACCAGGAGGATTGCCAGGTTGGCTGTACCGAAGAGGATCATCGGCTTGATCTTCGAGAAAAACAGAGATCCGCAGGTTGCGATCACATAAATCACCGCCACGGCCTCATTGTTGGTTGCTTGATTGATGTAGACGATGGTGTTGGCCTTGACGTAGACCTGCGTCGGGAATGCCGTCAGCGCCCAGAGTATATAGAGCGTGGTTCCTCCGCCGAGGATGAGGAATGGCAGCATGCGCTGGCGGCTGTTTGCGGTCGGCTCGAAAAGGAACACGCTAAGCGGCAACAGGAACGGGAGCAGTCCCTGAGCATAGAGCATGAATGCCGCGCCCATGTCGTGGGCGACCGCAGGCGAGAGAATACCATCGAGGCCGAGCCAGACGAATCCCTCGATGAACTGATGAATGGCGAACAGGAGAGGCAGCGCGGCGAAAAGGAATTCGCGGCGGTGCTTCACCCTGGTCAGTGTGACTACGCCGACGGAAGCGAGAACTCCGCTGCCGACAAAGTTCGCTGTGGCTGAGAAGCACATGAGTCGATTTCTCTCCTGCGAACTTTACACCTGTCGTGGAGGAACGCAAAAGAGTTTTATGAGGCTGGTATCTTTAAATCTGTTTAGTCTCTTCAGATCTGAGATCTCAATCCTACGATTTCAGACGGTGGGGAACTGCCGAGCGCAGATGATCTTCAGCGAAGCAAGCAGGTGGTTCCGGATCGTGTCCGACTTTGAGATGACCTCTTTGATGCCCGCGGCTCGAGCGTCCTGGCGGAGTTGCTCGCTGACATGCATGGTGAACATAACGATCTGCACGTCGGGAGCGATGCGGGTAATCTCGCGGGCTGCGTCCAGTCCATTCATGACGGGCATGGAAAGATCCAGAACTACGGCGTGAGGCTTAAGTTCCGCGACTTTATCGATAGCGATTCGGCCGTTTTCGGCCTCGCCGCAGATCTGCCAGTCTGTGGTGTGCTCAATGAAAAATCGAAGCAGACGACGGATGGCGGAGTTATCGTCGGCGATGAGGATCTTGAATGCCATGCAAGGACCCCGCTGTGCCTCGGCGGGTTGCTGGCGGGATCCGAACCGTGCGGGAAAGAGCCGGCGACGGGAGAAGGCACTACGGGCACCATAGTCCTTTGAGGGCACCAAACGTATACAGCAGATACTGTACGGTACCGCACAGTCATGTGTCTGTGTGGAAGAGTTAGCAGCATTGGACTTGGCTGGAAATCGGTCTAGATTCTTAATTTCCGATTAAGCCCAGCTAAAGGGAGTATTCTGGGGGTGTCTTCTCTAGCAACTTTCCGCCGCGCCCGTTAGGGTGACGGTTCCTTGCAAAATTTGACAGCGAGTTTGCTGCGCAAGGAGCCGTTATGGCCAAGTCTTCTTCTACCCGCACGACCCCAGCCTGGAAGCGAGCAGGGAACAATCGCACGAACGCCTCCGCAAGAAAAGACGGGGATGGCAATTACGTTCACAACGAAATCCTGCTAGCCCTTCCGCGGGTGGAAGTGGAAGTGGTTTTGCCGAAGCTGGAATTCGTGAGACTGAAGCTTCGTCAGGTTCTTCACGAAGCCGGTGAGACGTTGAAGTCGGCGTATTTCTGCGATTCTGGTATGTTCTCGGTATTGAACGTCATGCCGGGGGGCAAGAGCGTGGAGGTGGGTCTAATTGGCAAGGAAGGTTTTTCGGGCACTCCGCTGGTGGCGGGTTTTCGCACCAGCCACACTCGAACCGTGGTTCAGGGTGATGGCGCTGCGTTCAGAATGGATGCTGATGCCCTGCGGTCCGCGCTACCAAAATGCCCAACGCTGGAGCGGCAACTGAACCGGTATGCGCAGTTGCTGGCCGTGCAGGTCACGCAGGTCGCCGCCTGCAACCGGCTGCATGATGTGAACGAACGACTGGCGAGGTGGCTGCTGATGACGCAAGATCGCGTCGGTTCCGAGAATCTTCCGCTGACGCAGGAATTCCTGGCGCAAATGTTAGGAACGCGACGCTCCAGCGTGACGGTTTCGGCGGGTACGCTACAGAAAGCGGGATTGATCAGCTATACGCGGGGGAATGTGACGATCCACGACCGGCGCAGGCTGGAAAAAGCGTCCTGCGATTGCTATGGGCTGCTGCAACTGCAGGTCAAAGAATGGCAGAGCCAGGACGCATAGAGCTTCTGTCGACAAGCACACATTCATAAGGGTTTCGACGTGCTGACTGGCATCGTCTGCCGGCTGGCGGGCATTCTCGTGTCTGACCGGGTGATTTCTTCCTGTTGTGAAACCTCTTCGAAGCCGAGTTCCGTTTCTGCAGACACACCCTTTCGTGCGAAGGGGTTTCGGCTCCAACTGAGCTTTCTCTAACTAGAATCGGGCTGTGATTAACGGCGACTTATGAGAATCCTGATAGCAGAAGACGACGCTGCTCTGGCTGGGTTTGTGCGCCAGGGACTGCAAGGCGAGCACTATGCGGTGGACGTGGTGGAAGATGGGGAGCAGGCGCGTGCCATGGGGACGGAGTTCGACTACGACCTGGTGATCCTCGATTTGAACCTGCCGAAGCTGGACGGGGTGAGCGTGTTGCGGCATTTGCGGCTGAAGCGGCCGAGCTTGCCGGTGCTGGTGTTGACGCAGCGCAGCCGGGTAGAAGACCGGGTGCAGTGCCTGGATACGGGAGCCGACGACTATGTGCCTAAACAGCTCTCTGCCAACTCTTTGGACATCCATCACATCCGTGGAGATCTGATCGCCAAGATCAAGGCGGCCGCAGAGTCGTGGCGTTCGCGGAATCGTCTCGCCCTCCCGAGGAAGCCTCCCCGTGCGGCGGTTCTGCCTACGAGGGAGGTTTCGCACTCGGCCCCGGCCATTATCGCGCTCGGGGTTTCGACGGGAGGCCCCAAGGCCCTGCAGGAGATGCTGCCGACCCTTCCCGCCGACCTTCCAGTGCCAATTCTAATTGTGCAGCATATGCCGGCCGGCTTCACCGCTCCTTTTGCCAAGAGGCTGAACAGTCTTTGCGCGGTCTCAGTATGCGAAGCTTCGCACGGAGAAGTAGTTCGGCCGGGAGTGGTTTACCTTGCTCCAGCGGGATTTCATATGACCGTGAACTGTCCGGGCAACTCTCGCATTTCAATTTCCCTTTCCGGAGAAGCACAGAATCAGGTACACGTTCCCTCCGTCGATGTCATGATGCAGTCTGTTGCCTTCGCATTTCGTTCCCAAGCGATGGGAATCATCATGACCGGTATGGGATCAGACGGCGCGCAGGGAATGAAGGCCATTCATGGTGCGGGCGGTTTCACCGTGGGCCAGGACGAGCCCAGTAGTGTGGTCTATGGCATGCCTCGGGTTTGTGCAGAGATGGGGATCCTTGATCGGGTTGTTCCACTATCCCAGATTCCCTATGAGATTCTGCAAGCCACGCACTACCGCAAAGCAAACGCGATTTAGCCTGTCCCTCCGAAACAATCGGTTTGTCCAAGACTTCGCGCACCTTTTTCAAAAGCATGCGGATCGAAAAAGGCTTGGCCAGATATTCCTTGCCGCAAGCAGATAACTCACACCAGGCGAGTTGCTCCACGTACCCGCTCATTAGCAGAACCCGGGCCTGGGGATGGAAACTTTGGAGTTCAGTCGCCAGCTCGAGGCCGCTCATCCCTGGCATCACGATGTCGGCAAGAAGCAGATCGAGCGGCCATGAGCATCCGCGATAAGCCTCGAATGCATCTGCTGCGCTCCTGGCGATCACCAGTCTGTATCCCGCCGACTCAAGGACCTCGGCAATCCCTTTTCGTATGAACGCTTCGTCTTCTACCAGCAGAATGGTCTCTGGCCCGCCCCACTGGCCGGCCGCAGTCAACGCAGAGCCTATGCCCAGCAGATTCTCTGCTGCGATCTCTTCGATTACAGCCTCGCCGCCTGTATAAGAATTCAAGTCTTCGCTCCTGGAATGCTCTCCATCCAGCACCTCAAATGCCATCCTCCGTTTTCGGCGAAGACCGGCCGCAAGAGTAAAGACGATCAGTCACTTAGCTCTTCAAGACGCATTGCGGGCGCGTTGACTCTGGCGACTCACCGCCCATTTCGGGAGAGGAAGCACGAACGAGTTCCGGTCCGGGAGTTTCGTTATTTTGGACTGGTGAGGATGGTTCCGTTCGGATCCAGCAAGAGCTTGTGTGTTCCCGCCGGGACGGATAGGCGAAACGAAGATTCAGGCCCGTCCGCAAACACACTTCCGACCAGCACTGGACTCTTGCCAGAAACGACTGCGTAGATAGGAACGAACGTCACCAGATCTTCCGGCGCGTCCTTTTGCAGTATGACCCCGCTTGCAACTGTAGCGTTCGCCTTGGCTGCGAATTTCACCCCCTGCAACTCCAGCTTAGGCAGAGCAGTGCCGTTTACCCAGCCATCCAGAAACCAGTCGAGCGAAGCCTTGCCTTCATATCGCAACGAGGGGGGTAAGTCCTCCGCAAAAACGCTCAGCAATTCGCGGGTGCTGATGGTTCTTCCTTCGTAGCGTTCGCGAACTCTGCGCAGAGACCGTACAAAGGTTTCTTCTTCGACCCTGCCACTCGTGCCTTTCCCTCCGCCCTTCTCTGCGGCTTCCTGCAACATCGAGCGCAGCATGTGGAACAGCCACGTCCCCCGTCCGTAACTGATGGCTTCATAGCCCTCGGGAAACTGAGACGAAAAAAGGCGACTCCCCAAGGTCACGGGTCCGGCATTCATGGGAGAGTTGCCATCTTTGTTCTTCTCAGCCAAATCCTGCCGATATTTCTCCATGACCTGGCGAAAGCCTGCCGGATTCTTCTCCTGCAGCATCATCAACGAGCAATAATTTGCCAAGCCCTCCGAGAACCATTGATCACGGTAGGTAGCCCATGTGACCAAGTCTCCCCACCACTGATGTGCGGCTTCATGGGCCGGCACCAGTTCTCCAATGAATGCGCCGGCAGCATTCATGTGGAGACTTGCTCGATCTTCTCGATCGAGGAAAGCATAGGAGGACAGAAAGATAAGCCCAGGCCAACCTTGGCTCTCCCGCCCGGGCAGCTGAGTTAAAGCCAATTGACTGTAGGGAAACGGACCGAATCGATCGGCATAGTAACGAATGGCCCGAGCGGTAACCTCTGCCACTGCGGTCGCGTTCCGTGCGGGCGAAGGTGAGAGCTGAGACATTAACGACGGGGGGGCGTGGGGTCGCGTCGTAGGACTCGGATCTATTGTCAGGGCTGGGGGAGGAGGGTTGGGGAAGTCCCGTTCCACACCGCCGGTGGCGTAGGTTTCAACCATGACATTCCCGGCTTGCGCCGCACCTCGAACATACTTACCGAGGTTGAATCCGGCCACCGGAATAGGGCGCTCCGAGACCCAGTGAGCCACTTGGTCGTCGCCGGAGTTCTGGGGCGAGGTTTGTGAAGGCATAGTCGGAAGCGCGGAGAGCGGCATCGGTTTGCCCGTCGCCAGAAGGGTCCATCCCGGCGGATAGTGGAAGGTAAGATCGAAATCCGCCATGGCCATTCCGCGATTGGGGTACCATGTACCGCGCGCCCCCACATAGAGCAGGCCTTTTCCAGCCTCAGCTAACACTTCTCCACCGTAAACGAAACGCAGAGTGATCCTTTTTCCTTTTTGCGCCGGTTCGGGCAGAATCACGGCCACCAAATCGTCACCGCTGCGTGCCAGCCGCGTGCCTTCGACAGCAGGGTTGTGGATGAATTCCACCGCTCTCCCGTCCGCTTCGACAGTGTGGACTTGCAGAAAGCGCGATAGCTCGAACACTAGAAAACGCGATCCACCGTGCGCCACGTCGAGCTGGAGCGTCACCTCCGCATCCAGTTCTTTGGGGGGCTTCACCTGGGCATCAATCACGTAACTGCGCATGCGAATGGGATCTTCCCGAGACTGGGTTTCTGCCAGCAATGTCTGAGGGATTTCCTTCTGATGCACCGGGTTCGATCTCCCATTCACGGTCGAGAACGAGGTCCAAACGTCGTAATAGACGGTTCCGTTTTCTCCGGTTTTGGTTTGTCCCGCCTGGATTTGTTCCACTGACGCGGAGTCGAAAAAGACGTCGAAAACGCCGAGTTTGTCCCCCTGCAACCGAGCGTGCAATACCCGGTCGTCGGGATCCAGGGTCCGCATGGGCGGCGAGGCTTTGGAGAGGCTCTCACCTGGACTGGGCAACGTCCCGCTGAAAGTCGCCAGCAACCGCATAGCGTCGGCCTGCGCCAGGGCGCGGGCGGTCTCGCCCCAGCGGGTGACAAACTCTTGCGCATCTTCCGGCGCCCTGAGCCCCGGCTGCAATTCAGAGGCAGTATTGTCGTTAAAGCGAAAGTAGGCGGTAGAGAAGCGTTCCTCAAGAATTGCCATCCCCGTGAACAGGCTCATGGATCTTCGCTCTACATCGTTCGGCGGGGTTAGCAGCAGTTCTCCATCCCCTTCAAAAAATGCCCCCGTAATCCTGCCGAGCACGTCCTTCGTAAAAGCGATAGTGCCATCTTCCAGAGTGACATGGATCGCGGCTCGGTCCAGCGCCGCGCCACGCACTTTGAATACCCGGTCAGGATCAAGCCCGACGCTACTGAGCTGCAGGTAGAGGGACTCAGCCGGTCCGGGCTGCGCTTGTGTCCGAGCTGTCTGCGCCGGAACGGTCGGGGCAGGAGCAACCTGTGCACCCCATGCCGACGGGAGTGCCGAGGCTGCAAGGCACAGAGCCGGCACGATGCCTAGTCTGCAGGGTGCTGCTGGTACTTTCGTTACGTGGGTGTGTGCGCTCACTGTTGCTAGAATGCGCTTCAATGCGGCTTCGTGTCACTACTCTGTTAGCTATGATGCTCATGCTTGCCTGCGCGGCGGCATGGGCTGACACGATCCATTTGAAAAATGGCCGGACCATTCTGGCTGACCACGTCCGTGAAGATGGAAACCGCTATGAATACGACATCGGCGACGACAGCTATGCCATTCCCAAGAGCGCGGTAGAGCGCGTCGAGAGCGGCGGCACGCCAGCGATTACCTCATCCGGCGCTCCCAAGAGTGCCGGCGATCTCCCCGTTTTCACCCCCGCAGATAGTGTGGCGAACGAGGGTGATCTTCCCAAGACAATTGTGAAGGATGGCAAGGTTGACCCTGACGCTCTTGCCAAACTTGAAGGCAAAGGAAACACGGAGTTGAGCGCGACCGCTGACTTCATCGCCGGCAAGTTTGAATTCGAACACGGCAATATCGACCAGGCCCGCCGCTATTTCGACAGCGCCCTGCGCTTCCAGCCGGAGAACTCAACGGTCCTTATCTATTACGCCGCCCTGCTGGTGCGTACCGGGAACCCTTCGCAGGCGCTGACCTACGCCCAGCGAGCCGTGCGAGCTGCGCCCGAGTCGCCCGATGCCTACACCGTGCTGGGCTATGCGCAGCAGGCTTGCGACCGCACCAAAGACGCCGTCGCCTCATGGAAGCATTCCCTCGAACTGCGTCCTGACCCGGCCGTTCAGCAATACCTGGCAAAAGCGCAGCGCGAACAGAACGTTGAGACCGACTTCGCCCAACGCGAAAGCAGCCATTTCGTCCTGCACTACGAAGGCAAACAGACCTCCGAAGCATTCCGGGGACAAATCCTGGGCGCGCTCGAATCGGATTACGACGATCTGGTGCGCGATCTAGGGACGCCACCGCGCGACAACATTCTGGTGACGCTCTATACCGAGCAGGATTTCTTTGACGTGACACGCGCTCCTTCCTGGTCGGGTGCGCTCAATGACGGCAAACTCCGCATCCCCATCAACGGCCTCAGTGCCGTGACGCCCGAGTTGGCCAGGGTCTTGAAGCATGAACTGGCTCATTCGTTCATCAATCAGCTTTCCGGCGGCCGGTGCCCACCCTGGCTGCACGAGGGTATCGCCCAACTGCTTGAACCGAAGTCCCTGGGCAGCGACGGACATCTGCTGGCACAGTTGTTCAAGTCGCAGCGCAATATCCCACTGAATGTCCTGGAAGGCAGCTTTCTCAGCTTTTCCGGAAGCCAAGCCTACCTGGCATACGCAGAATCGCTGGCCGCGGTTTCCTACATCAACGATTCTTACGGGATGGGCGACATCCAGCGAATTCTGCAACTCCTCAGCCAGGGCAGTTCCACTGAAGCGGCCCTGCGTACGACTATCCACTCCGACTACGGTCAACTCGAGTCCGAGGTCGGCAGGTACCTCAGCGACAAGTACGGCGAATAGCCGAGTAATCTGCGTAGTGTTCGATACATTTGCCCGCCGCCATCTCTTGTGCTAGCTTCGGCTCTGAGTCTACGCGTCGAATGTGCCCTCTATTTCGCTCCCGTGCGCCCGAGCCTCCGCCGGCGTTGGAGCCTGCCCCGGGGGAATTCCCGAAAATTGAGGGCGCGGAGATCGCTGCTACCACCTACGGAAAGCGAATCGCCGGCGACTTCTACGACTCCCTTCGGGTCGGCCCCGAACGGATTTTGTTCGGATTGCTCGACGTTGCTGGACGTCGCGAGAGCAATCAGCAAATCCTCTCTGCCGCGCAGAAGATCTTTCGCACCCTTGGAGCCGAACTCTTTGCTCCGCCTGACATCAACGAAGCCGAAGCCATGACCACGCTCTGCCTTCGGCTCAACCGCGGAATTATGGAGGTCGCCGCGGGCGTCCACTCCTGCCCCGCATTTGTCGCTTGCTACCACGAGAGGTTTGGCACTCTCTGCTATACCAACGCGGGGCACACTCCGGGACTCCTCCGCGACAGCACTGGCATCGTCGAACTTGCGTCCACAGGCCTGCCGCTCGGCCTTTTCTCCCACGCCACCTCCGACGCGCCCACCGTCGCTCTGGAGAAAGGAGCGGTTCTTCTCCTGGTTTCGCGGGGAGTGGTTGAGGGCAAGTGCAAAGATGTGAAGGCTGACGACCTGGAGTTCGGCCTGGAACGAGTCAAAGAGCGCCTTAAGGCCAACCCTTCTCACAGCGCCCAGGCTCTCAGCGCGTCCATTTTGAATGCGGTCGGGGAGTTCACCTGCGAACCGCTGGTTCCAGACGACATGACGGCCCTCGTCTTTGTGCGGAGCCTCTAGGGCACACACATCCCAGCAACCTGCCAAACGCGCTAGCGCATCAAACCAAACCAGGTGTACGGTCGGAAGTAGTAAAATACCCTAAAGGCCTTAGCCCCAAATCGAGGGGACGTGGCGGCCTGCCAAAATCTTATGAAGAGACTGACCCTGATACTTATTGTTACGGCATGCCTGCCCGCCCTTGCCGCAAGTCAAGTGGTCGAAGAAATCGTCACCCGTGTGAACAGCCAGATTATTACCCGGTCGGAGTTCCAACGGAGCAAGGACCAGCTCAGGGATGACGTGAAGCAGCAGGATTCGGCAAATGCCGACAAGCTTTATGCCGAGCGCGAAAAGGATATCCTGCGCGATCTCGTCGACCAGCAGCTCCTGCTGGAAAAAGGTAAAGACCTCGGCATCACCGGTGATACTGACCTGATCAAGCGCCTTGACCAGATGCGCAAGGACATGAAGCTGGAAACCATGGAAGAGCTGGAGAAGGCCGCCACTGCGCAGGGCATTTCTTACGAAGACTTCAAGCAGAACCTGCGCAACCAGATCATCACGCAAAAGGTGATCGGCGAAGAAGTCGGCTCTCACCTGAGCATCAGCAAGGAAGAGGAACAACAGTTTTACGACGAGCACAAGAATGAGATGGAGCAACCCGAATCGATAAAACTCAGCGAGATCCTGGTCGCCCCGCAGAAGCCTGCTCCCGATAAATCTGCCGCAGGCAATGCGGCCGCCGATGTTTCGGCTACGGGCGCCGACGCTGCCAAACAGGCTCAGGAGGCCGCAGCTCTGACCGCGGCCGAAGCCAAGGCTGGAGATGTGCTCAAACAGATTCGTGCCGGAGCCAACTTTGAAGATGTGGCAAAGAAGTTTTCCGACGGTCCCTCGGCGGCGCAGGGAGGAGACCTAGGATCGTTCAAGCGCGGCACTCTCGCCAAAGAGCTTGAAGACCGGACGTTTGCGATGAAGTCCGGCGAAGTCACGGACGTGATCCGCACCAAGCAGGGATACGTCATCTTGAAGGTTACCAGCCACCAGACGGCCGGCATTCCGTCGATGAAAGATGTCGAACCCAAACTCCAGGACGCCTTGTACTACCAAAAGCTGCAGCCCGCGCTGCGCGCCTATCTGACCAAGCTTCGTGAAGAGGCCTACATCGACTACAAAGACGGTTACGTCGATTCCGGCGCCAGCCCGAACCAGACCAAGCCGATTGAAACTGCCACCGCCAAAACGACCGATAGCAAGAATTTGAAGAAGAAGAAAAAGAAACTGCTGGGCGTTCCCATCTAGCATCAAAAGACTCTGATTTGGTTTCCGTGATGTGACGGACGCGTCCGGAGCCTGCCCTGAGCGAAATCGTAGGGTCCCGCCGGGCTCGGCGAGTAGTTCCGCGTACCTTCCAGCCGTCCTCGTGCTTTCTGATTTACACTGATGGATAGAATGAAAGAGTTTTACATCAGCGACTGTACTCGCCACGAAAACAAAATCATCACTTCCAACTTTGTCGTGGTCAGCAAGCAGATTAAGCCCAAGAAGACTGGTGAGCCCTATCTCGCTCTAACCCTCGGTGATCGCAGCGGGCAACTCGAAGCCAAGATGTGGGATAACGTTGAAGAAGTGCTCAACGCCTTCGAGCAGGACGATTTTCTAAAGATCAAAGGCTTAGTCAACAAATATAAGAACCGCTTCCAGCTCACTATCCACAAGCTGCGGAAGCTGGGCGAATCGGAAATCGAGTTCTCCGACTATCTCCCCAAAACCACCAGGAATGTCGACGAACTCTGGCAGACGCTGACGGACTTCATCGCGTCCTTTCAGAATGCTCATCTCAGGTCTCTGGTGCAGGCGTTCATGTCCGACCCGGAGATCGCGGCCGCTTACCGCAACGCTCCCGCTGCCAAGACCCTGCACCATGCCTATATCGGCGGCCTGCTCGACCATGTGGTCTCGCTTTTTCGCTCATGCGACCTAATCTGCAGAAACTATCCTCAGGTAAATCGCGATTTGCTTCTGACCGGCGCGTTTCTTCACGACATCGGCAAGATTCATGAACTTGCCTACAATCGCTCGTTCTCCTACACCACGCGGGGCCAATTGCTCGGCCACATGGTGATTGAACTTGAGATGTTGCAGGCGAAACTCGCGCTGGTCCCGGACTTTCCGGCCCAGCTCAAGACTCTTCTGGAGCACCTCATCATCAGCCACCATGGCGAGTACGAATTCGGCTCACCGAAGCTGCCCATGTTTCCAGAAGCGCTCCTGCTCCACTACATGGACGACCTGGACTCCAAAATGGAGGCCATGCGTGCCCACTTCGAGCGCGAGGCCGACCTCGAGAGCCCCTGGACCAGCTACAACGCGTCACTCGGTCGCCCTTTACTGGACAGCGCCAAGTTTCTTGCTCCGAAGGCGACTCCACCTCCCGGTGATTCTTCCTCTCTTGCTGAGGCTGAGGTTGAAGCCGAATACGCCAGCGAGTCCAGCCAAGAGGCGCCGACGCTGCCCGGCTTAAAGCCTTAGCTTCCCAGAGCTGTACCGCCGAATAATCCTTCCGCTTGAAGCAGCCCATGATTCGCGGCAGCTGCTGTTTATTCGCTGCCTTAAGTAATTGATTCCCGGACAGTTGTCCGTTGACTCGGAATTGATCCTGTATGTCTTGACTGTTGTAGAGAGAAGGGCCGATGCTGCGACGATGAGGCCATCACATCTCCCCGTCGGCACCGCGCTAGGCCTTAGACCAACACCGTGGTGGTGGCGGATTCTGTATCCTATAGAGAAAGGTTAGCGCCCCTTAGCTTGGTAAACGTACATCTGCTGTCGACCGGGATAACTTACGGAGCGGACGCTTACACTCATTGACCGCCGTCCAGTTCAAAAGTAAAAAATTGATAGACTTGCAAGTTCCTGACTGGAGACTTGAAAATTTTGCTCGACTTCAGCCAATTCGAACTGCTCACCTTCGATTGCTACGGCACTCTTATCAACTGGGAAGAAGGAATTCTCCGCTGCCTGCACCGCGTGCTTGCAGCCCACGGCAAAGACACAGACGACGCCACCATCCTTCGACTCTACGGCGATTTCGAAGCTCGTGCCGAGCAGGGTGAGTATCGCCGCTACCGTGAGGTTCTTCAGTCCGTTGTGCGGCAGTTCGGAGAGAAACTCGGATTCGCGCCGACCGACGAGGAAGTCCGGTCATTGCCTGAGTCCCTGAAGGAATGGCAGCCATGGCCTGATACTGTAACCGCACTCCGCGAGCTCCAGAGTCGCTTCCGATTGGCCATTATTTCTAACGTGGACGATGATCTCTTCGCGGCTACCAAGCCTCAGCTTGGAGTGGAATTTGACCAGATCATCACGGCCCAACAGGCAGGAGCCTACAAGCCTGCATTGAAGATTTTCGAGCTGGCGCTGAGCCGCATCGGCGCGCCCGCCCACCGGATCTTGCACGTTGGCCAGAGCGTCTACCACGACGTTCTACCGGCCCAGTCGCTAGGCCTGGCCACGGTCTGGGTCAACCGTCCATCAGCACGGACCGGAGTGGGTGCGGTCAAAGCAGTGGAGGGTCGTCCGGACTTGCAGGTTTCGAGCGTCGGGGAGCTTGCCGCCGCTAGCGCCCGGTCGTGAGCCCCTAGAAGTTGGCCGGAATCTTCACAACCCGTTTCTGAATCGCCCACATCACCAGTTCAGCCTTGTTGTGGATTCCTAGCTTCCGCATCAGATTGAACTTGTGCGCGTCCACGGTCTTGCTGCTCAACCCCAGAACTAAGGCTGCCGCGCGCACCGTTTTTCCCTCCGCCAATAGCTTCAGCACTTCCCGTTCGCGGGCGGTGAGAGAGCGTTCTCGCGGAAAGATTGTTTCGCTGGAGGGGTGCGGGTCACGCCGCGAGTATGCTTGCGGCTGCTTCGTCGCGATATGGTTCGTCGCGACATGGTTTATCGCGATATCGTTCGCTCGATCACCGCGGTGCGAGTTCCGGACCATCTCCACCAGTTCTTCGGCGGAAGTCTGCCGCACCGTGCAGCCTCCCGCCGGCGCTCGCAGGTCCTGGAGCGGGGAATTTGTCTGTTCCTGGAGGCTCAGCCACACTATCTTGGTTTGGGGAGACTCCCGGGCAACAAGAAGCTCCGCTTCGGCCACAGGCAGCCCGAACGTCCCGGCATCCACGACCAGCACGTCCGGCCGGAACTCACAAACCTTGCGCAGGCACTCCGCTGCGTTGCCGGCTTCGCTGACCACGTCTATGTCAGGCTCGTCTTCCAACAAACGCCGCAGACCTTGCCGTAACAGAACATGGTCGTGCACGAGCACACAACGGATCATGCTGCCAGGAAAAACTACTGCCTTTGAATCTGTGCGTGGGGGCACACAGTATCTCCTTGTTCGGCCAGAGAGTTTGCAAAATGACGCGGACGACTGGGCGGAACTCAACTACCGAAAATAATAGGGACAATGGCCTATTGTAGCAATCATTTACGCCCCTGCGCGCGTGAAATCTACGTGAAGGGACCTTATTCTTGATTCTTGCCGCGTGTCCAGAAACGCGAGATCTCTCAGTCCGGGAAACCAGAGGGCCGCCCCATCAGGTAAAATCGACCACTTATGCTGCGCTACTTCACTGCCGGAGAATCTCACGGTGAAGCGCTGGTTGCTTTCCTCTCGGGTTTGCCCGCGGGGCTCAAAGTGGACCAGGGCTTTCTCGACCGTGAACTCTGGAGAAGGCAGCAGGGCTACGGCCGCGGCGGGCGCATGAAGATTGAGCGTGACACTGCTCATATCCTCTCGGGCGTCCGCCATGGGATGACGATTGGCTCGCCCATTTCTGTCCAACTTGAAAACCGAGACTGGAAAAACTGGCAGGAATCCCTGCCCGTCGGTGAAGGCGACCCGGCCCGCCACAAGCGAGTAGCGTCTCCCCGCCCCGGGCACGCTGACCTGGCGGGCGCTCTGAAGTACAACTTTCCTGAGGCTCGCTATGTCCTCGAGCGTGCCTCCGCCCGCGAATCGGCGGCGCGCGTTGCCGTCGGTGCCCTGGCCAAGACTTTCCTGCGCGAACTTGGCATCGAAGTTCTCAGCCATGTGGTCGCCATCGGCAACATATCCCTGCAGCAAGAAGTCCCGTGGAAGCAAATTCAGGCTCTTTGGAAGCAGGAAGAAGTTCTGCTGAATTGTGCCGACTCAGCTGCCGAACAGCGCATGAAAGACGAAGTTGACAAAGTTCTCAAGACCGGTGATTCCTTGGGAGGAGTCTTTGAAGTGGTTGCTCACGGTACCCCGCCCGGCCTGGGCACTTACGCGCAATGGGACGAGCGCCTGGATGCCCTGCTGGCCGCCGCCGTCATGTCCCTGCAGGCAGTAAAGGCGGTCGAGATCGGCTCCGGCGTTACCGCGGCCGCTTCTCCAGGCTCGGCCGTGCACGATGAAATCGGCTATGACAAACCGGCGAGCTTCGGTGGGTTCACCCGGACTCGCAATAACGCCGGCGGAATCGAAGGGGGCGTTTCCAACGGGCAAGAGATCCGCGTGCGGGGCTACTTGAAGCCTATTTCCACTTTGCGCCGTCCGCTGCAATCGGTGGATTTCTCCACGCGCCAGCCCGTAAGCGCTGCGTATGAGCGCTCTGACGTTTGTGTGGTCCCGGCCGCAGGAGTCGCAGGCGAGTCCATGGTCGCGCTGACTCTGGCTCGTTGCGCGCTCGACAAATTCGGCGGAGATTCCATGGGAGAAACCTTGCGCAATTTCGAGGGTTACTGCCTGCAACTGAAGAACTACTGATTGCAACTGAAATGATCTATCCCATCGTTAAGTTCGGAAAGGCCGTTCTCGAGAAGCCGGCCGAGAAAGTCACCATCTTCGACGACGATCTGAAGAAGCTGGTCGATGACATGTTCGAGTCGATGTATGCCGCGCGAGGTGTGGGGCTGGCCGCTCCCCAGATCGGAATCTCGCGCCGCATTGCCGTCATAGACGTCACTTTCAAAGAGGATCCAGACGCCAAACTCGTCCTTATCAACCCGGAAATCATCCACAAAGAAGGGCGGCACGCGCAGAGCGAAGGATGTCTGAGCATTCCGGACTTCCGTGAGAACGTGACGCGCGCCCAAGTCGCCACCATCCGAGCTCAGGATTTAACCGGGAAGGTCTTTGAAAAGACTGGCGATGACCTTCTGGCCCGCGCCTTCCAGCACGAAACCGATCACCTCGATGGCAAGCTGTACATCAGCCACATCAGCGCGCTAAAACGCGACCTAATCAAGCGCAAAATTCGCAAGCTGGTCAAAGCGGGAGAATGGTAGAAGAATTTGTGATTGGGTAATTGAGTGATTGTGCAATTGGTTGCTGTGGTCATCGCTCATCGCAATTGCTCAATTACGCGATCGCAAAATTGCCCAATGCCATCATCTCTCAATCTCGTGTTTTGCGGCACGCCAGGTTTTGCCGTTCCTACCCTCCACCGGCTGGTCGGCGCTGGATTTCGCATCAGCCTCGTGGTCACGCAGCCGGATCGTCCCAAGGGGCGAGGACTCGAACGTGTTTCTTCCCCGGTCAAGCTGTGTGCTCTGCATCTGGGGTTGCCGATCACCCAGCCTGAAAGCATCAAGAACAACGACGCTTTCCGCGCTCAACTCACGGCCCTCGAGCCCCGAGCCATCATCGTGGTCGGTTACGGCCGGATCATTTCGCAATGGATGCTCGATCTTCCTCCTCTGGGCAACATCAACCTTCACGCTTCACTTCTGCCGAAATACCGCGGAGCCGCGCCCATCCAGTGGGCCATTGCGGGAGGTGAAACCGTGACCGGTGTCACCACAATGAAAATTGACGCTGGCCTCGACACCGGCGACATTCTCCAGCAAGAGAAAATCCTGATTGCCCCCAACGAGACAGCAGAGACGCTAGCCCCCAAGCTGGCAGCCGCGGGCGCGACGCTTATGGTCGAAACCCTGCGCGGGTTGGAGGCCGGAAGCATCCATCCACAACCGCAAGATCACACGCAAGCCACTCTGGCGCCCATTCTCAGGAAAGAAGACGGTCTCATCGATTTCTCGCGCCCAGCAAGTGAAATTCTGAACCGTATGCGCGGTTTTCAGCCCTGGCCAGGAGCATATTCGAGATTCCGAAACAAGAACCTACAAGTATGGAAAGCAGCCGCGTTCGATCGCTCGCTGCCGTCGTCTGAACTGCGGGTGGAAGGCGATCGTCTTCTTGTCGGTTGTGGCCAGGGTACCGCAATCGAACTTCTCGAAGTGCAGCTGGAAGGCAAGAAGCGGATCTCCGCCTCTGACTTCGATCGCGGCTATCGCCCGCTGCCCGGCGAGAAGCTCGGCTCCTAAGGCAGCACAAATCCTCCACCGCGTCGGCCGCTTCCGTCATACTGGCAAAAGTGAAACGATGAAACAAAAAGCTCGAGACTCGCGCCCAGCAGTTTCTCCAGCCCGCGCTGCTGCATTCGATATCCTGGTTCGTGTCGAGCGCGAGTCCTCTTACGCATCCGAACTTCTTCATTCCCAGACCTACGCCCGCCTCACCGTGGTCGACCACTCCCTGGCAACGGAATTGGTTATGGGCGTTCTCCGTTGGCGCTCGCTGCTTGATTCAGAAATTGCAACAAGCTCTGCCCAGCCGCTCGCCAAGCTCGACCTTGAGGTTCTCAGCGCACTCCGCCTCGCGGTTTACCAACTGTGTTGGCTAAACCGCATTCCCGCGCACGCTGCAATTAGCGAAAGCGTCGAACTGGTCAAGCGTGCCCGGAAACGGTCCGCGGCGCCGTTCGTGAATGCTGTCCTGCGGAAGCTCGATGCAAACCTCTCTCAGGGTGACAGCTCCCGGCAACCCGCGATCAGCGATGCTTCGATAAAAGTTCTCGCCGTCAGGAGCGCCCACCCGCTGTGGCTCGTCGAACGCTGGGCCCAGGCCCACGGACTAGATTCCGCGTCTCGCATCTGCCGGTACAACCAATCGGTTCCCGTCACCGCAGTCCGTCTGCGCCGCCCTGAAGCAGAAGCCCAGCTCCGCGTCGAAGGAATCGAACTCTCTCCTGGCCAGCTCCTGGCCTCCGCGCGACGAGTACTTCACGGAGACATTGTGGGATCCGCTGCTTTCAGGGCGGGTCTCTGTGTTATTCAGGATGAAGCCTCGCAGCTGGTTGCCGCTCTCGTCGGCCACGGCGCGCGGATTCTCGACTGCTGTGCCGCTCCGGGAGGGAAGACTCTGGCCATCGCAGATCGTAATCCAACCGCTGACCTTGCTGCCGTCGAGCTTCATTCTCACCGCGCACGGCTGCTTCGAAGATTGCTGAGGGCAAATGATCCACAAACCGAGGTTAAAGCCCGCAACATCCGAGTGGTGGCCGCGGATGCGCGGATTCTGCCCTTTGCCGCGAACTTTGACCGAGTTCTCGTCGACGTGCCCTGTTCCGGCACTGGCACGCTGGGCCGCAACCCCGAAATCAAGTGGCGCATCGTGCCCGAAGATCTCGTCGATCTGCAAGCTCGGCAGCTGGCGATCCTTCGTTCAGCCGTGGATCAAGTGGCTCCGGGAGGCCGTCTGATCTACTCCACATGCTCTTTGGAAAGAGAAGAAAACGAAGACGTCATCGACCGCTTGTTGGCAGAAAACCCATCGTTCTGCGTCCTCGACTGCCGCCCTGAACTCGAGCGGCTTCAGCAGGGGGGTGAATTAATCTGGCCGGACTTTACCCAGCTTACTCGCGGCCCTTACCTGCGCACGCTGCCCGGCGTCCACCCCTGCGACGGCTTCTTCGCTGCAATCTTGGAGAAGATCTAACTGGGTCGGGGTGCTCACCGCACTTCGAAGTTCACCACGGCCCCGGCAAGAACCTTTTGCCCAGGCGGAGGCCACTGCGTAACGATCGTGCTGGCTGGCGACGGTTGCTCAGGGGGTGTAGGTTCGGACGGAGCAGCACTTGGCGCCGCTCCATTCTCTGCCGGCGGCGGAGCCATGCTGACCGTGCCCAGCTTGAAACCTGCGTCCTGCAGCGTGCGGCTCGCACTGCCCAAGGGCTGCCCTAGGAAACTCGGCATCACATACGCCGATGGATCGGCCGCAACCGTCACCAGCAAGCTGGTTCTCGGAGCTGCCACCTGGCTCGCGTTCGCCGGCGGACTCTGCGCCAGCACCTGGTCGGCGAGCGTTCCCGGCAACTGCATCTCCGCCGTCGAGGCCACTTCCAGCCCGCGCCGCTGGATATTCCACTCCGCCGCCCGCTCGCTTTGCTTGGTTACGTCTGGAATCACCACGCGCTGCGGCCCCAGACTCTGTGCCACGCGCAGCTGCCATCCCCGCCGTACCTTCGCCCCTGGCAGCGGCAACTGGGTCATGATTCGTCCCTCAGGAATCTGCGGGCTGTAATACTGCCGCTCCACCTCGATCTGCAGCCCCAGCCCGGCAACGGCTCGTTCGGCCTCCGAAGGAGTGAACCCGACCACGGCCGGCACCTCGACTACCTGTCCATGAATGGCAAATCGCATCGCCGTCAGGGCCGAAACCAGTGCCACAGCCACCAGCACCAGCGCCAGCACAGCAAATTTGAAGAAAGGCTTCATAAGACGACGCGGATTATAGTTGGATCAATCATGCGCAAGCTCCTCAAGCGCTAAATCGCCGACTGATTATGCTCAGTGTGTCTCATCCGCGCCCGGCGACATATCTGGCGTATCCACTTTCTGGACGACGGTCACGGGCACGTCCGGCGATGCCTGGAATTGCCCTGGATCCTTCCCCGCCATGGCTATGTTCATGAAGTTCATCCAGATCGGCAGCGCTGCGTGCGCTCCTGTTTCCTTGGCTCCCAGGGATCTCTTCTCGTCGAATCCCATCCACACGCCGCAAGTCATCATGGGTGAGAATCCCACAAACCACGCGTCCGTGAAATCGTTTGTGGTGCCCGTTTTTCCGGCGGCCGGAAAGGCCATTTTCGCTGCTGCTGCCCCGGTTCCGTGCAGCACAACCTCGCGCAGCATCCCGGTCATGATTCGCGCCGTGCGGGAGCTGATCACGTCCTTCACCTCAGGGTAGTCCTCCTCCAATACGCGCCCTTCGTAGTCGGTGACCTTGGTGATGTAGCGAGGCGTAACGCGCACGCCGTCGTTCGGAAACACGCTGTACGCCGAGGTCTGTTCGATTAACGTGATTTCGGCCGACCCCAGAGCCACCGGCAGGTACGGCGGCAACTTGGCCGTGATTCCGAAGCGCTCGGCGTAGTCAATCACAGTCTTGATCCCAACTTTGTTGGCGAGCTTCAATGCTGGAATATTCCGCGACTGAGCCAGAGCCCGCCGCAGAGTGATGATCCCTTCAAACTTCTCGTCATAATTATGCGGCGAGTAAGGCCCGGAGCCGGTCTCGAAAGTGACCGGCTCATCCAGGATGGTGTCATTCGGACTTCCGCCCCGGTCAATCACCGTAGTGTAAACATAGGGCTTGAACGACGACCCTACCTGCCGCAATGCTTGGGTCGCACGATCGAATTTCGATTCGCTGAAATCGCGCCCACCTACCATCGCCTTGATGCCGCCCGTCGCGTTGTCGATCGCCATCAGCGCTCCCTGGGCGCCAGAATCCTGCTCCAGGCTCACTCGCGCCGACCCGTTGCCGTTCAGCGCCAGTATTTTGACGTAGCAAATGTCTCCCGGCCGCAACAGATCCTGTACCTTGCCCCTCGTCCATGCCACATCTGCTTGCCCTAGAGCTGCCGCATAGCGTCCGAATTTCAGAGTTGCGATCCCGACTCCGGCCGAAGTTACCAGCGCGTGGACGTAGCCACCCACTTCCGGTTCGTCATCCCAATCGGGATGCTCATACTTGTCGATCGCGCTTCCCTCCGCCACTACATTCTCCAGGTGCCCCTGCCATCCATGGCGCCGTTCGTATGTCGCCAGGCCATCTAGCACCGCCTGGTTTGCTGCTTTTTGCAAATCGACGTCAAGCGACGTATAGACCTTCAGCCCGCCCTCATGCACCTGGTCCGCCCCGTACTTGTTTTCCAGGTACCGTCGTATTTCCTCAACGAAATATGGTGCCAACGAATTGGGATCGTGCGCCAGATGCAAAACTACCGGCGCTGACCGTGCCTCCTCCGCCTGGGCTGCAGTAATCTTTCCGTCTTCGAGCATGGCGTTGATCACCAGATTCCGGCGCTTCATCGCCCGGTCGGGATGATTGATCGGGGAATAGACTCCCGGTCCTTTGGGTAGACCTGCGAGCAGCGCGGCCTCTGCCAGCGTAAGCTTTCGCGCTGGCTTGCTGAAATAGAATTCTGACGCTGCCTCGAACCCATAGACTCCGTGTCCCAGGAAAATCTGGTTGGCGTACAGCGCGAAGATTTGCGGTTTGGTGAAGCGCCGCTCGATCTGAACTGCGAGCATGGCCTCCTGCACTTTGCGATGGAATGAGCGGTCGGGGGAAAGAAACAGATTGCGCGCCAATTGCATGGTCAACGTCGATGCCCCCTGCACCTTCCCACCGGACTCAATGTCCCGGTACGCCGCGCCTACAATCCGCCAGAAGTTGATTCCCGAATGCCGGTAGAAGTCTTTGTCTTCAATCGAGACCAGCGCATCGCGCAGCACCGGGGCAAAATCATCGTAGTTCGCCACCACCCTGCGCTGCAGGGCAAATGATCCAATCACTCGCCCGTGGTCGTCATATAACTCCGTAATCGAACTGGGGCGATAGGCTTCCAGCGCTTCCACCTGCGGCAAGTCTGTGGTGTAGACGAGCAGAAGCCCGGTCGTCGCTCCCACCAGAGCGGAGACCAGCACGAGCAGGGCAAACAACACCTGGCCCACAAACCTCCGCCCCGCAATCTCCACCGGTGGAAGATCTTCGTAGAGCGATTTCATGGCGAGATGGGATCAGGATAGCAGGGCGTCAACCGTCCCGATAGTCGCATGCGCACGACGAAGCGGATAGTCGTTAGTGAGCACTGAAGGACACGCAAAAAGAAATTGCGCACCTCGCGGTGCGCAATGAAATCCCCGAGTAAGGACAGCCGCTAGCTGCTGCGGCTCTTCAGTACCTCGATAGCCTTGTGCAACTGATCATCCTGCGTGTTCTTGGGCTTGGCATCTGGTTCCGCGGCGGCCGGCTCCTGGTCCTCATCATCGGAGATAAGGTTGTCGGTATCGTCAGCTACCAGCACGTTGGGGGTCACCGCGGTTTCCTGAATCGCTTTGCCGCTGGGCGAATAGTATTTAGCCACTGAGAGAATCAACGCTCCACCGTCCGGTAGATCGAGGGTTTTCTGCACCGATCCATCACCGAAAGTCTTGTCCCCTACCACGTCGCCTCGGGCATTCTCCAGGATCGCTGCCGCTACAATCTCAGCCGCTCCCGCCGTCCCTTTGTTTACCAGCACCGCGAGTGGAAGCGAAGTCACCGCCTTTGCCGCATCCGCATTAAACGCTTCTCGTGGAAACTTCTGCCCTTGCAGATAGGTGATCGTGCCGTGGTTCAGGAAGAGGTTGGCGGTGGCAACGCCTTCGCTCTCTTCCCCGTCCGACGTATTCCGCAAGTCAAGTACCAGCTTCTTTGCACCTGACCTTTCCAGCGACTTGATCTTGCTGGCAATTTCCTGCGCCTTGCCCTTGGTCAGAGCGTCCACTTTCACGTAACCGACGCCGTCTTCCAGCATCTTGTCAGAAACTGGTGGAATGGTCACCACATCCCGCGTGATCACTACCTTTTGCGGTTCCGCTCTGCGTGCCCGGACGACAGAAACGCTCACAGTCGACCCTGGCGTCCCCGCCAACGCACTGCGAATCTCCGGCAACGACATATCCCGAGTGCTCTGGCCTTCAATCGACTCGAAGATATCGGTCGCCTCGATTCCAGCCTTCTCTGCCGGCGATCCCGGCAACACAGAAACCACGTCCGCGTATCCAAAGCGCTTGGAGACGGTTGCCCCGATTTCACCTTTGGCTTCCGACTTGTGAGCCTTGTAGGCCCTGTAGGCCGCGGCCGTCAGGTAGCTGGAGTTCGCATCCAGGGATTCCACCAGGCCGTGCAGCGCTCCGTCCGTCACTTTGGGAATGTTCGGGTCTTCCACGTACTCGCTCTGTACGCGCGACAATACTTCGCTGTAAACCTGCATCTGCCGGTAGGAGCCGTCGTTCGAGGAGGCATGTACGCCCCCCAGGGAGCCGACCACGACGAACAACAGCACGGCAAAGGACGAAACCAGAATCGCTGCTTTAATTTTCATGGACATCGAATTCTTCTTCTGGAAAGGACTCACTTCCGACGGATCACTTCTCATTATATCTTGTAGATGCTGCTTTTTGTCTCCTGGCTGCTCAGGCTCAATCCCCTTCGGTAACTTCAGCTGAAGGCGGACTCCCACACAAATTAAGACGATCCGGCGCAGGTTTCGTCACCAGGCGGCTAAGCCGGTGGTTTAAAGTTCAAGGTGATCACGCTCTGTACTGATACAGCGCGACCGTTCATGGAATAAGGCTTGAAACGCCACTGCTTTACAGCCTCGATGGCGGCGCGCGCAAATACCAGCGAGCCCTGCAGGAATTTTGCATCCTGCACCGCGCCGTCACGCCCGATAAATACCTGCAAAACCACGCTGCCGCGCTGTCCGGTGGCTTTCGCTGTGTCTGGATAAACAGGATCAACGGGCTGAGCCAATAGTCCCAGCACCGCAGACTCCGGCAGATTCACAGGCTCAATCGATGACATTGCGGCTTCGGCTGGCATCGCCCCGCTGGCTTCAGGAGTCGTGGAAGCGATCTGCGATTTAAGGCTCGACGGAATACCTGCGTTATTCCCTCCGGAAGAGGATGGCCGTGGAGCGGCAGAGATTGATACTGGCGGCGTCGCCGCGTGAGATGGCGGAGCCGCTTCGGCAGCCGGTGCATTCGCTTGTAGTAGCGCACCGGCGGACGCCGAACTAGGTGTTGCTCCTGTCGCATTCACAGGCACACCGCCGGCGCTCGATGGGGCCGGATCCTTAACCTGATTCTCACTAACTTGCGCTTGCCCGCTCTGGGTTTGTCCAGGCTGGGTTTGTCCAGGCTGGCCTTGATCAGGCTGAGTTTGGTTAGTCAGAGCTTGATCTGTGGGGTTGCTCTCGCCTGTTGCAGCGGGCGACCCCTGCCCGCTGTTCGGGTCCGAACCCTTCTGGGGTTTTGCCGTTGGATCAACCACCGGAAGCACACGAATCTGGGAGGGATCCGTCGTCGCATCCGGAATATTCCCCACTGCTGGAAGATTGTATTCGTCACCCGACTGTCCAAAACTGTCGTGCTGCGGCACGGCCTGTGGTACAGGAGCGGGCGGAGGATTCAGCCAACTGCCTCCCGCACGCACAGCATTGCGGTAGACGATGCGCAAACTTTGACGGGTCCGGGGTATCGCCACCATAGCGACACATGCCGCCAGGATCCCCACTAGCAAGATTCTGCCGGGCTTAGACTGCGGTTCTTTTGCCGCCGGCGCGCTCTTTTCTGGTTCTCCTGATATGTAGGCAAAGAGAGCAGCTTCGGGTTCTGATTCAGGTTGGGACGCCTGCTTCGCGGGTTCCTTGCTTTCTTCTGCGACCGTTCCTGTCGGTTTCGCCACGTGGACAGGCGTTTCCGCGTAGGACAGCAGCTCGCTTTTTGCCGGAGGATCTTCCGGCGGCGGTGGGGCAGTTCTCGTCAGGCGGGCCTGCAATGCCGCCCATCCCGTCAGCGGTTCCTGCGGCTCGGGTTCCGGAGCCGGAGAAGTTTCTACCGCCGCAGCCATCGGCTCCAGCTCTGTGAGCGCGTCAACCTCAGCAGCCGCCGACTGCTCCATCGACTTATGAACTTCATTTTCTGTGTCAAATTGCGCGCCCGGCGCGGAACTCCCTGATTGCAGGAACTCTCCCGCCCGAAAGGTCTTCTCTGGAACTTGAGTTACAGCCGCCCGGACGGAAACCCCCGCAGCCGAGGCGGCAGCCGCCAAACGGGTTATCTCGGGTGCCCTTTGGACCACGGGCGCTGGCGGCAGCGTTCCCGGCTGTTGCTTCGCCCGAAGCAACTCGCACGCTGTACTCATCGTGTCGCGCACCTGTTCGGTGCGAATCGGTTTCACCAGAACTGAATTGGCTCCCGCGCGCAAAGCCTCGGGCAGCCTGGCATCATCGCTCACAATCGCCAGAGTCAATGGGCGCTGCGCCGCTTTTAATTCCCGTGCCGTCTTCAGCAGAAACCCGGCCTCGGGCTGATCGTCCCAATCGGTGATCACGATTTGGAATACTTGAGTGGTGACCTTCTCCACCGCATCCACAGCGCTTTGGGTGTACTCTCCCTCGATCCCGAGATCGGCGAGCACCTGCCAGATGG
>DATHMS010000038.1:0-4851 GCA_035486795.1 Candidatus Sulfotelmatobacter sp.
TTCCTGCAACGCAAGCATCGGATCAACCTCTGCAACCGTTGAGCGCAATGTTTGCGTCATCTGCTCGGGAGGCAGAGCAGAACGGAGCGTAATGTATCCGCTAGCCGGACCCGTAAGCTTTCCGGAGTAATCCGAGCCATACAGCACTGTGGGCTGTTCGGCAGGCTTGTACCACTGATCTTCGCTGGGCTCGTCGCCCGATCCCATTTTTACATCGCCGACCACGCCGACCACAGTCGCCCACGGGTATCCTTTCTGCGGATTGCCCACGTGCATCCGCTTTCCCACCGCTGATTGGCCAGGCCAGCAGTGTCGCGCCATGGACTGGTTGACGATCACGACGAGCGTGGAATTGGAACGGTCGTCCAGAGTGAAGTACCGGCCATCCATCAGCTTGATGTCCATGGCGCGGAAATAATCGCCATAGACTGTTGCGAACATGGCGAATTTCAACTTCCAACTGCCTGCGGGCTCTCCCTCAATCGTGTACGCGGCCCTTCCGAAGGAATCGGATGCGGGCAGCCCATTCGTACTCCCGGCGGCAACCACTCCGGGCCTGCTCGAGAGCTTCTCGATGACCTCATGATTGAACGTATCCGCTGCCGCGCTCGTGGAATATTGCTGCAGCGGCAGTTGAAACTCAGCTATGAGTACGTGGTCAGCGCGAAAACCTAGGTCGACTGCGCGCATCTTCTGGAAACTGCGGAGGAATGCGCCGGACACGGTGAGCAGCACTAAAGCAATTGCAATCTCCGATACAACCAACGCCGAGCGCAACCATGTATGGCTCGAAGATCCCGAACCCGTCCGCTCCCCTTCTTTCAAACTCTCGGTCAGGTTTGTACGCAGAGCGGCGAAGGCGGGTGCAAGACTGCAAAGAGCACCCGTTATGATCGCTACACCAAGGGCAAACGCCGCCACGGTCCCGTCGATCGAGATCGAGTCAATGCGCGGCATAGAATCCGGCAGCAAACGGAGTGCGGTTCGAACGGCAACCGCCGCGAAAGCCAAGCCGAGCAATCCCCCGGCAATGCTGATGAGCAATCCTTCAAATACAGATTCGCGGACGATGGCGCCAGAACGCGCCCCCAGAGCCAGTCTTACGGCGTACTCCCGTCGCCGGCGAATGGCGCGCACCAGCAGCAATCCGGCAATGTTCACGCAAGCAATGAGCAGCACCACCGAAACAGCCATGAACAACGTCCGCAGCAATGGTCGAACCTCTGCTATGTCGAACTCCCGCAGCAGCGTCGCATCGCCCTTGATGTGGATCGCAGACATGCTGGCGGGAAAAGTACCCATAATCTGGCGGCTCACGCGGTTGGCATCCTGCGCTGCCTGCTCGAGCGTCACCCCATCTTTGAGACGAGCGACCATCTGGTATCCCCAGAATCCCGTGTTCTGCTCGGAAAGTTCGTCGGGAGTCAGGCTCATCGGCACCCACACCTGTGCCTGATCGAGGTGCCCTGCCCCCAGAGGAAATTCAAAACTGCGCGGCATCACGCCGATGATCGAATACACCTTGCGATCGAGAACAATGGAACGGCCCAGCACATCTGAATCCCGATGGTAGCGGTTCGTCCACAACGCATCGCTGATGACCGCGACTGGCTGATGGGCGTCATCTTCCTGTTGCGTAAACACGCGTCCCAGGATCGGCGGCGCGCCGAGCGTCGGGAAGACACCAGCCGTGAACCGCGCTGCATATACCTCTTCCGGAATCGCTCCGCTGGAGAGTTCATAGTTCGTGGAGATGTAGCCGCCTACCGCGGAAAAAGCGCTCGTCGCCTTGGCGTAAGTGTCGATCTCGCGTGCCGTGACCGAAATGCTCGGTCCGTCTCCCAGATGATCTCCAAGCAACACCAGCCGATCTGGATTGTTGAATGGCAGCGGACGCAGCAGCACGGACTCCACAAGAGAGAAGATTGCGGTCGTGGCTCCAATGCCAAGAGCCAATGTCAGGACGACGGTCGCCGTGAAACCGGGCGATTTCTTTAATTGGCGAAAGGCAAAGCGGAGATCGTGCGCGAATGCGGCCATGCGTCCCCCCACAAACGAGGTTTCGAGTCAGAAGAATGTTTGCGGGTTTCCTTCAACCGGCAAAACCGCTGCCCCCGCGTCTCTGTTTTGCATATTATTCACGAACTCACCGTGGCTCGAAAGTGAAAACAGACGGCGAGCTTCGATTTCCTGAGCCCTCCTCGCGACGCTAATTTTCCGATTCGCATAAACAGCGGCCAACCCTTTCCGAGTTCCGGTAGACTATCTACCGGACCCATGAGCCCCGATACCACGCTCGCCGCCCCACAACTCCTCAGTGAGCAAGACCTCTACCTCTTCAACGAGGGCAGCCACTACCGTATCTACGACAAAATGGGCGCGCATCTCCTCACCTACAATGGAGAGGCTGGAGTCGTCTTCAGCGTTTGGGCGCCCAATGCGCGTTCGGTATCCGTTGTCGGGGAGTTCAACGAGTGGGATACTAAGGCACACCGCCTCACTGCACGCGGCTCCTCCGGCATCTGGGAGGGTTTCGTCCCCGGCGCCAAACACGGCGCCCTCTACAAATTCCACATCGAATCGCAGAGCCACGGATACCACATCGACAAAGCCGACCCAATCGGCCTCTTGCACGAGAAGCCGCCGCGCACTGCCTCCGTCGTTTGGGATCTCAACTACCAATGGAACGATAACGACTGGATGCAGAAGCGCGGGGAGCGGAACTCCCTTCGCGCACCCCAAGCTGTCTACGAAGTCCATCTCGGCTCGTGGATGCGCGTCCCGGAAGAGCACAACCGTCCGCTGACCTATCGCGAAACCGCACCGCGCCTCGCCGAATACGTCGGCCAGATGGGATTCACCCACGTCGAATTCCTGCCCGTGATGGAGCACCCCTTCTACGGCTCCTGGGGATACCAAACCACCGGCTACTTCGCTCCCACCTCGCGCTACGGCACACCGCAGGATTTCATGTATCTCGTCGACTACCTGCACCAGCACGGCATCGGCGTGATTCTCGACTGGGTTCCGTCGCACTTCCCTTCCGACGCCCACGGCCTCGCCTACTTCGACGGTACCCATCTCTACGAGCACGCCGACTCCCGCCAGGGATTTCACCCCGACTGGAAGACGCACATCTTCAACTATGGCCGTGCCGAAGTCCGCAGCTTCCTCATGTCGAGTGCCATGTTCTGGCTCGACAAATATCACATCGACGGCCTGCGCGTGGACGCGGTCGCCTCCATGCTTTATCTCGACTACTCGCGCAAGCAAGGCGAGTGGATTGCCAACAAGTTCGGCGGCCGAGAAAATCTCGAAGCCATCGACTTCCTTCGCCGCTTCAATCAGGAAGCCTACAAAGAGCATCCGGAAATTCAGACCACCGCGGAGGAGTCGACGTCATGGCCCATGGTCTCAAAGCCCGTCTACGTCGGCGGTCTCGGCTTCGGCCTTAAGTGGGACATGGGCTGGATGCACGACACGCTCCGCTATTTCCAGAACGACCCCATCCATCGCAAGTATCACCACAACGACCTTACCTTCCGCATGCTGTATTCGTTCCTCGAAAATTTCGTTCTGCCCCTCTCGCACGATGAAGTCGTTCACGGTAAGGGATCTCTCATCGGCAAAATGCCCGGCGACGAATGGCAGAAATTCGCGAACCTGCGTCTGCTCTTCGCTTACATGTATGCGCAGTCCGGCAAGAAACTCATCTTCATGGGCTGTGAATTCGGGCAGGTGCGCGAATGGGCACACGACTCAAGCCTGGAATGGCACGTCCTGCAGTATCAGGTTCATCGCGGAGTGCAAGCCTGGATGGAGCAGTTGAACGGCTTCTATCGCAGCGAGCCCGCTATGCACGTTCTCGATAACGATCCTGCCGGATTCGAATGGGTCGATGCCAACGACAACGCCACCAGCACAATTTCCCTGCTGCGCAAAAGTGAAAATCCGCGAGATACCGTGCTCGTCGTCTGCAACTTCACTCCGGTGCCTCGCATGGGCTATCGCGTCGGCGTTCCTCACGGCGGCTACTGGCGCGAGATGCTCAATAGTGACGCCCGCGAATACGCCGGCAGTGGCATGGGGAATCTCGGCGGCGTCCACGCTGAAGAAATTCCCACGCACGGCCGCCCATTCTCTCTAAAGCTAACTCTGCCTCCGCTAGCAGCGCTTTTCTTCAAAGCCAGCTAACCTTACCGATGGACCCAGACGAGCGGTTGTGCGTAAGTAACGTGGACAGCAAGAAACCATCGTCATAGGATGACGCCATGTGTCGGCTTCTTGTGCTCGCTGCAGTCGTTCTCGCATTAGCCCCGATATCGGTGACGCAAGTTCATGATCCCTGTCGAAACGCCGTTCTTCCAACGAGAGCCAAATCGCTGATTGCCCACACATTCACTGAGTGGCGAACCAAAAGGGTGTCGGATCTCGGCACGGACGACCAACAACTTTGGACAAAAGCACATCCCGCGGAATGTCCCGGGGTCGCGGCCGGGCACTTCCAGGAACCGGACCTCCTTGCCTACGCGCTGGTTCTGGTGCCGAAATCCGACGCCAACGCGGGCTACATGATTGTCGTACTCTCCAGGAACACAACCTCCGAAGACTACGCGGTGAAGATTCTGGATCACGCCAAGGGTCCTCGGAGCGGTGCCGCCAATCTGGTTGTCTCTAGACTTCGGCCGGGCACCTATCCCAACTTTGACGGAACCAAATCACTGCGCCTCAAACTCGACACTATCAATGTTGAGTGGATTGAAGCTGCCGCCGTTGTTTACTACTGGGCAAGCGGCCAGTACCGCACACTTCAGACAGCCGATTAGTGGAACGCAGCTGCGCTTTGAAACG
>DATHMS010000039.1:0-24147 GCA_035486795.1 Candidatus Sulfotelmatobacter sp.
GATTTGAACCCGATAGTTGCCGGAGGTCAACTCGCCGAAATTGGCGCTTCCCTCGGCGGAAGTGGTGGAAATCTTCAGAGGAGTGTCACTCGATTTCGAGAGAAGAGACACTCGTGCGCCGGAGACGGCAGCGGATTGAGGGTCCACTACTTTGACTTTGAGGTCGGCAGCGGAGGCTGCCGCGAGAGCGATGAAGATTAAACACGAGGCGCGAAGTGCGCGCATAACCATCCTCCTTTTCACGCGAAAGGGGTTAAGGTGGACGGTTTACGCCGGTCTCCTGGCTTTGCGAGTGAGGATGAAGAAGCAATTGGCAATTGGCAATTAGCCATTGGCTCTGGCATCCGGAATTTGCAGGCGGCCTTCCCGGGATTGCTCTCAGTGGACGGCTGCGATTTTCTCGCTTACAGTTGCGCGGCAGCGCGGGAATTGCACCCGCTTCCCTGTCTTTGCCACGGGCAAAGACGCGCAAACCGAAGGACATTTCAAAGAACGGGAAACAGTGGTGTGAGGAATTTAGCGGGTGGGAGCGGTGAAAGTCAAATCGCAACGAGTCGACTTGTGTCCCGGCGACTTATTTTTGCTCGCGGGTTGGCTCTCCGACAAAGACAAGGCAGCCGTTGGGGTCGCCGATGTGGAATTCAGTCATACCGTAGTCGCGGTCGAACAAATCGCGGATTTTGTACCGGTCCTTGAACGTCTTCACGTGCTTCCACAGAGAGGCGATGTTGGAGACTTCGACATAGATTTCCGTATGGCCGCGGACGCAGCGCATGACTTCTTCTGACGCGGCTTTCATGAAGTGGATGGTCTGGCCGTCGCGCTGGATGATTGAATATTCTGGCGACTTCATCATGGCAGTAAATCCGAGGACCTTTTGGTAGAAGGCGAGAGTTTCTTCCATGTCGGCGGCGGCCAGCATGGGACTTATTTTCTTGGCGGTATAGGTTGCAGTCATTGCCGTTTCCATTTCTGGATCTCCAATTTCTCGACACCGTCAGGCATTGTAAGGGAACTCGGGAGTGCCGACTTTTCTTATGTTCGCCTCAGCAAATTCCAGCACGCGGTCGAGGGAATCCTGCAGCTGTTGTTGATAGCGCTCAAGATCTTCATCGGTAGCATCCGCCGGAACTGGAATGAGGTTGCCGAAGCGTAGGAGAACGCGGGAGAACGGTTTCGGGATGATGAGCCTGTCCCAGGTGTTGAGGACCCAGGCGTGCTCGACGGCTATATGAAACATGCTCAGCGGGACGCCGGCAGAGCGCGCCAGGGCGACCGGGCCAGGCTTTACTTTGTACCGGGGGCCGCGGGGACCATCGAGGCTGAAGGCTACGGTCCAGCCTTCCTGCAGGGCGCGGCGCAGGCCGAGCAGGGCGCGAACGGCGTTGCGGCTGCTGGAGCCTTTGACGGCGACGAATCCGAACTTGCGGATGATGCGGCCCATGTATTCGCCGTCGTAGCTGTTGCTGCTCATCACGCGAACTCCGAAATTCCGGAAGATGTAGGTGGAGGGGATGATGCAGGCGTGCCAGAAAGAAGTGATCAGGGGCCGCTCGTCCAGCGTTTTCTCGGCGCCTTCTTCTCGCGAGACGGCTACGCGCAGGGTGGGGCCGATGAGGCGGATGAAACAGTATCCGGCGGCGATGATGATCCGGAGGATGATTCTCTGGCGGAGGGTGAAGCGGTGAGCGGGCGCAGTTTCCACCGTCGCAGTTGCGCTTGTGCTGGCTTCGGTCACGAGAGTTATTGTAATGGGAAGGTGCGTAGGGTGCGCCTTGTTGCACCTCAGGGCTAAAGCCGGCCAATTTCTTGGGCTTCTTGAAGCAGGCCTGGAAGGCCTGCTCCACCCTCGACTCAGGCTAGCTTTCGAGGTAGGCGTCGATCCAGTTTTTTACCTTCTGGCGGCGGTCGTCGGTGGCGTCGAAGCGGACCCCGAAAGACTTGCTCTTGCGCCAGGTCACGACGGCGCGGACGGTTACCCGAGGCAGAGTGAGCAGCGAAAAAGAGATTTCTACATTGGTTCCGGAAGGCATATCCTCAGCGCTCTTCAGGGACATGCCGCCGGAGCTGATCTCGAGGCTGGAGGCGCTGAGGCGCTGTTTATCAGGGCCGAAGACGGTGACCTCAGTCATGATGGGAATGCGCGCGTAACGGCGGAATTCGTGGAGCACCAGCATGTGAGTGGCGCGGACCAGCTTGAGCGCGGCGGGCCGCTCCAGAGGCTCCTGGAACATGGCGTTGATGCCGAACTTCGAATAGCGCATGGCTTCCTGCGCATTGCCTCCGAGACCATAAAGAACGAGCCGGCTGTTGGAAGGAGAACTGCGAGCGGCTTCCATGACCGTTTCGGCGCCGGAAGCCAGGTTGATCACGCAGGCTTCAAATTTCTCCTGCCGCAGGCGCTCAGCCGCGCTGGAAGAAACCAGCACCGTGTCGATGCTGAACTGACGGAAACACTCGTGCAGCAGGGCGCGGGAAGATTCTTTGAGGTCGACCAAGGCAACGCGAGCCGCTGCCTTCTTGGTTGGGGAAATGCGTGCCGGGGCAGTGCCGAAGGCTTTTTCCATGTCCGGGGTCGGATTCTAGTACGAAAGTTTATTGTGGCTTGCCGGTGAGCACATGGAAAGACCCTAAGGGGCAGGGGCCAGAGGTCCAAAGGTGTCATAACCGGAGGTGGACTGGTGGGTGCGGCAGGACAGTGGTGCAGCCTAACGAGTTCAGGCGTGGGCCACGGCGGCGAGAAATGGTTGTTCCGACGGATCCGCGACCGGTAACTCTATGGTTACACGTGCGCCGTGGGGCTCCACGTTCTCGATTCTGAGATCTCCGCCGCGTTCTTTGACGATGCCATAACAGACGCTCAAGCCTAGTCCGGTTCCTTTGCCCACCGGCTTCGTTGTATAGAAGGGGTCGAGAGCGCGGCTGAGATTGCCAAAGCCCGGACCAGTATCTTGCACTTCGATCACGGCCCGGGAGCCGCTTTGGTAGGCGCGAATGCTGATCTGCTTGATGCCGGCCGTGCCCTCCAGAGCGTCGCTGGAATTGTTGAACAAGTTCAGCAGAATCTGTTTGATTTCATCCTCATTGACAGCCAGAAAGGGGAAATCTGGTGCTATGTCGAGAGCGACTCGAACGCTGCGGGTGCGAGTGTAGTATTCGCGAAGAGCCAACACCTCCTGGACCACGGGAGAGAGTTGAACGGCGTGGGTGCCGCGCGTACTTTGTCGAGAAAACCGAAGCAGGTTGTCAGTAATCCGTTTCATGCGGCGGGCCTCACTCACCAGCTTGGTGAGCTGATCGCGAGTATGCGGCCCGGCGATCGCATCGCTTATGAGTTCGCTGTATCCCATGATCACGGTCAGAGGATTGTTGAGTTCGTGCGCCACTCCGGCGAGCAGTTGACCCACGGCAGCCAGCTTTTCGGACCAGACCAACTGGGTGTGCAAGGCTTTGAGCTCAACCGCTACGGCAAGGTCGGCTGCGAGCATTTCGATGCGGGACAATTCGAGGACATCGACGGTGTTCGCGTCTCGGGGAGCGGCTAGTCGGAGGCATCCGAGATATGTGCCGCCGGCTGAGCAAAGCGGAATCAACAGTTCTTCGCGGCCGGTCCAGTGCGCTCTGGCGCGCTCCGGAAGAGGAATTGCTTCCCGCGCTGGCAGCAGGTAGGAATTTTTTCCCAGGAGTCGAGCATCCGAACAGAGAGTCTTGATGTGGTCGAGCGTCCAGTCCTGGGTTTGAGCCTGCAGTCTCTGCAGCGACGTTGGCGAGAGTCCGCTGGAGCCTGCTAGTCGCAACCTGCGCTCGGCGTCTTCAAGTTGGATCACGGCCATGCTGAAGTTGCTGACTTCAGTGATTGCCGAAGCGATGGCGGGGCAAACAGTATCTGGCCTGCCACCACTCAGCAGCCGGGAAGTGAGCGCCGAGAAGCGCTCCAGTTGACGGTTCAGCAGGGCTGCCTTGTGTTGCATTCTGGCGATCGATTCCGACTTGTCTTCCACTACGGCCAGAATCATGCCAAAAGCAACGAAAAACTTGGGAGTATTCCAGAGTTCCCCTGGGATGATCAGGTTGGGAGCGAGACGATCGATCAACAACCCGAGGGGAAACACGGCGCCCCAGCAGAAGAAGCCGCCGGCGATGGTCAGCATGGCGGGCGACGCCCGCCGGGAGTTCCAGCAAATGAACACGCCCGTCAAAGCAAACCCGATTCCGAGGAGTGCGATCGCGCCTTCGTCAAAGGAACCGCGAAGAGCGGCACGAATCGCCCAAACTCCGGCAAGGGAGCAAAGAAAAGTCGTGGCCACCAGGTACAACGACAATTTGCGGCTTACGTGAAAGAAGAAGGACGCGGCCCCGCCGAAGCAAGCCAGCAGGCACAAGACATAAGGCCAACGGGCGTGGACGTTATAGCAGGAGCACGCCACGTAGACTACCGAAGGCACGCCCAAAACCAGCAGCAGAAGAGTTCGCTTGGCATAGTCTTCAACTACGAAGGAGACCGAAACGAGAAAACTGACCGCAGCGGCTTGCAGCGACCCGGAATCGACGGCTAGCAGAAGGGAGTTGATTGTGCCATGATCCGGCTCGAGCAATTGCGCCAGGAAATGCGCGAAAACCATTGCCCATCCTATAGTCCAAAGGGTTAGGCGGGCGCTATGCGCTTGGCGCTTCAGGCAGACAAAAATAATAACGAGCACGCCAACGGTTAAAAATGTCGGGATTTTCTCGACGACACCCATTCATTCAAGATTACTTTTGGGGGAGAGGTACGGGCTTCAATAGTAACTAACGGTAACCAACCCCACAGCGTGAGTCAACGCCCCAACGTGCCATCAGCGTGGCACCAAAGTTTGGCGGAATTTCGGGAAGTGCAGGTCTGCACTATCGATCGTTAGTTGGAAACGGCCAACCGGCTGCTAACGCTGCTCAGGAGTTTCTCCGCTGCCTCGCCGGGATCCTGGGTGGCAAAGTTCTCATCCAAAATGAGGACCGAGACGGTGGGATCGATTTCTTCGAGTATCTTGCTCGTGGTTTTGCTATGGATGGTTTGCATACGCGCAGAAACTATCACCAGTTTCGCCTTGGTAGCCTTCAGCAGAATTCGGGCGTCGTTGATGCTCAGTGTAGTCATGGCGTTGTATCCGGCGCTGCACAGGACTTCGCGGAGAAACGTGCACACATCGGTGGACTCGAAAACACAAAGGAGGCGCGGCCTTGCGTCGCCGGCTTTGCCGCGCGAATAGCGGGAGCCCAGGTAGGCAGCGGTGATGGCTTCTTCGACCGAATCGTAGGTTTCAAATTGCGAGAGCAGACTCGTCAACTGCAGCATCTTGCGGACATTAGGAGGCAGTCCGGTGAGCTTGAGGTCTCCACCTTTGGATCGGGCGGCTTGCATCAGGCGCACCAGGGCTCCCAAGCCGCTGCTGTCGACGAATTCAACATGGTCGAGCTGCAGGACGACGTCGCCGTGCTTTTGGATGGAATCTCCCACGTGGGAGTGCAACGTAAAGACTTCGTTGCCGGCCACGATGCGTCCGTGGCACTGAACGATCAAGACATCGCCGACGGGGCGGCTCTCAAGGCGCAGTTGCATCTCGCCTCCTCAGTTATTTCGTGGCGAATCTTACGTGGAGCGAACCAGCAAGTCAATCGCAGTCACGCGGGCCGCAGCCCCAGGGGCTAAAGCCCGGCCCTCATTTTGGCACTGCGTGGCACGGCTCAAGCCATGCTCTTCCGGAGCATTTTATGAGTTGGGCTCTTCTACTCTGACCATTTCCGGAACAGGAGCGCGCCATTGGTGCCGCCGAAGCCGAAGGAATTCGACATGGCGTATTCGAGTTTGGCTTTGCGGGCTTGGTTGGGAACGAAATCCATGCCGGCGGTTTCCGGGTCCTGGCTGACGAGGTTGATGGTAGGCGGCAGGATCTGATCGCGCAGGGCGAGAACTGTAATGCCCGCTTCGAGGCCGCCGGCACCGCCGAGCAGATGGCCAGTCATGGATTTGGTAGAGCTGACAGGAAGTTTATGCTCGCCGAAGAAGTTACGGATGGCGTGCGCCTCGAGGGTATCACCGATTGGCGTGGACGTGCCGTGGGCGTTGACGTAATCGACCTTTTCCGGGCTGATGCCGGCGTCGCGGGTGGCGTTGCGCATCACGCGGAATCCGCCTTCGTGTTCGGGAGCGGGCTGGGTCATGTGGTAGGCGTCCCCAGACATTCCATAACCGGCAATCTCGGCGAGGATGGGCGCTCCACGCCGTTTGGCGTGATCGAGTTCTTCGAGCACCAGGATACCGGCGCCTTCGCCCATGACAAAGCCGTCGCGGTCTTTGTCCCACGGACGGCTGGCGGCTTCGGGAGCATCGTTGCGGGTGGAAAGCGCGCGCATGGCGGCGAATCCGCCGACACCCATTGGGGTGATGGCGGCTTCTGAGCCGCCAGCGATCATCACATCGGCGTCGTTGTGCTGGATGATGCGGAAAGAATCGCCGATGGAGTGGGCGCTCGTGGTGCAGGCCGTCGCCGTCGCTTCATTGGGACCCTTGGCGCCGAGCCGCATGGAAACATGCCCGGCAGCGAGATTGATAATTGCCGCCGGAATAAAGAACGGGGAAATCTTGCGTGGGCCGCCTTCGAACAGCGCAGTGTGTTCGCGTTCGATGATATCGAACCCGCCGATGCCGGAGCCGATGTGCACGCCCACGCGTTCGTCGTTCTCGGGTGTGATCTGCAGAGCTGACATCTTGAACGCTTCATCCGCAGCGGCGATGGCCAGGTGGATGAAGCGTCCCATCTTCTTTACTTCTTTTTTCTCGATGAAGTTGAGGGGATCGAAGTTCTTGACCTCTGCGGCGATCTGGCAGGCGAAACTAGTGGAGTCGAATTGGGTAATGCGGGCCACGCCGCTCTTGCCGGCGAGCACGGCCTTCCACACCTCTCCGGTGGTATTGCCCACGCCGCAGATCAGGCCGATGCCGGTAACTACGACCCTGCGTCCCAAACTACTTGCCGCCTTTCGAATGTTTCCCGATGTAGTCGATGGCGTCCTGCACGGTGCGGATCTTTTCCGCATCCTCGTCCGGGATTTCGATGTCGAAGCCTTCTTCGAAAGCCATCACCAGTTCGACTGTGTCCAGTGAATCTGCGCCCAGGTCATCGACGAACGATGCGCTGGAGGTGACCTCGCCCTCGTCCACACCCAACTGCTCTACGATGATTTGCTTTACTTTCTCGTCAACGGCTGCCATGTTTCTCCTCGCTTTAGCTCGATTTGATTTGAAATTCGATGCCGGGATTCGGGGACCGCAGTCTCCGATCCCGTCCGGTCTTCGCCCGGACGCTCCGCGATTTGTTCCTCGCAGCTGTTACCGCATTGAAAATAGGCGAACGTGTAGTGTAATTGCCCCGGTGAATTGGTGTAAAGGAAGGGGATTGCCACACGGGGCAAACCCTTGGGCCAACTTTGGATCGGGACACTTGATCCTAACGGTTGGAAGTTCTCGTGGTCAAACTCCGGGGCAAGTTATGATTGGACGGTTCAAAGCTTGGTTGGCGGGGGTTCATAGTGAAACATGTTGTGCGGATATGGCTCTTGATGTTATGCCCAGTCGCTTATGCGGCGCCTTGTCCGGCTGATCAGGCGAAAGACGGGAGTGCGCTTGTTCAGAACGAGTTGACATGGGCAAAGGCTCTGGAGCAACGCGACTCCGCGGCCCTGAACTGCCTGCTGGCCGCGGAGTTTGAGGACGCGGGACCGGACGGGACGCTGCAGGATCGCGACACAACTCTCGCTAAAGCTGGCAAGCATCCGCCGGTGCATCATGAGTTGACCGACATGCACGCGCAAGTGCATGGAGATTTTGGCTACGTTCGCGGATTGGCGACGGCGGTGGGTGCGACCGGCAAGGTTCTGGCGAGAGTGCGATTTACCGATATTTATGTTTATCGAGACGGGCGATGGCAAGCGGTGGCCGCGCATGAATCGATGCTTGCCGGAACACCGTAGTAGAACAGCGTGGGAAATCTATGCGTGCTGTCGTGCAGCGAGTAAGCCGCGCTCAGGTTACGGTGAATGGAGAGGCCGCGGGTGAGATTGGACTGGGGCTGCTGGTCTTGCTGGGAGTCGGCCGGGACGACACGCAGGCCGATGCCACCTACCTGGCGGAGAAAATCGCCGGCTTGCGGGTGTTTGAAGACGCCGACGGAAAAATGAACCGCAGTGTGCAAGATGTCAACGGGAGCGTGCTGGCAGTTTCACAGTTCACGCTTTATGGGGACGTGCGACGTGGCAAGCGGCCGTCGTTTGACGCCTTGGCGCCTCCGGAAAAAGCGCGCCAGCTCTACGAGCTCTTTGTGGAACAGATTCGGGCTGCCGGATTAAGGTGCGAGACCGGGCGTTTTCAGGAAATGATGAAGGTGGAACTGGTGAATGAGGGGCCGGTGACGATTCTTCTGGATTCGGCGAAGGAATTTTAGAAGCGTATTCGATGTGAGGTGATGATCGTGAGAATTTTCGTTTCGATTTTGCTTGCCCTGGCGTTCACTGGTGCGCTCATGGCGCAGAGCAAGTCGTTGCTGATTGAGGATATGACCTGGACCGAGGTCCGCGACGCAATTGCCGCGGGCAAGACCACGGCGATTTACTACGCCGGCAGCATCGAACAAAACGGACCCGGCATGGCGCTGGGCAAGCATCTGTTCGTGGCTCACTATCTCGCGCCGTTGATCGCCGAGAAATTGGGCAATGCTCTGGTCTATCCGACCATGCCCTTCGCGCCGACCGGAGATTGGGGGCGAACCGTGCCAGGGGTGATCGAGCCCGCGAAAAGGACCGGGCACATGCGATATAGCGGCAGCGTGAACATTTCCGAAGAAACTTTCGCTGCGGTCGCTCATGACGTGACATTGAGCGCAATCTCGGCTGGTTTCAAGAATGTTGTGCTCGCTGGAGGCCATGGCGGAGGCCAGTCTACATTGGCAAGAGTTGCCGACGAAATGAATAAGGAGTGGGGACCGAAGGGCATCCACGTGTACTACATTTCCGACCTGTACTACAAAGAGAAGGACGTGATGAAGGATTACTTGCCGAAGCACGGGCTGCCCGTCGACTTACATGCGGGTACAGACGACACGTCGGAGGTTTTGTACATTGACAAAATGGTGAACGGAGACTCTCCCAAATGGATTCGTTCGGGCAGGCTGGTGAACTCAAAGGGTGATGATGACAGCGGAGTCATTGGCGACCAGACTAAGGCCACGCTCGAAATGGGCAAGATGTTTAGTGACGCCAAGATCTCTTTTGCCGTGGCGCAGATCAAGCAGTTGATCGCCGGTGCGAAGTAGTGCGCACCTGCTGAGCCCAGGATGATGCCTGCAAACTCTGGCGGCGGCACTTTTCTCAACATACAATCATCCGGGAGGTGGGATCATGCGTAAGGGAAATGCAGTTACGGTCTTCGTAATGACGGTCGCGATCGCGGCGGTGGCGGGATCGAAAATTGAGGGCACGACCGCGCTCAAAGATTTTCAGCCGACGGGAACGGTCGACAAGAAGACCCACAAGAATCAGCAGTACGATCTTTCTTTCGCTGCCATGGGTAAGCTCTACACCTGCCGCTCAGTCGAGAAGGAGTCACTGAAGGCCACCGATTTTGTGGTGGGCAGCGACGTGCAATACCAGATCAACGGCGACAAGGGTAAGGTGAAAAACTCCAACGGCAAACAGGTGGAGTGCACTGTCATGCGAGTCGCCGAATTGCCCGTCGCCGCTTCGCCCGCTTCCCCGAAGTGAGGTAAAGGGCAAAGACGATTTTAGGATCGCCGAGCAAGCTCTTCCTAGGTTGCGCCATTCTCCAGCAATGGATCGGCCTCGGCCTGTTCCCGCGCAAGGTCGGCCAACTCCAATTGAAGATTGCCGGGATTGGTGGCGTAAGCCAATCCAGTGTCGAGATCAAGAATGCCTTCGCGGATCAATCGATCGATCTCGCCATCGAAGTGCTGCATGCCGTCCTGGCCGCCGACACGCATCGCATCCAGCAGCGTCTTGCCCTCGCCTTCCCCTTTTTCCACGTACTCGCGGGTGCGCAGAGTGGACCTCAATATTTCAATGGCAGCTACGCGACCAGTGCCATCTTTGCGGGGAATTAGTCTCTGGGAAATGATGTAGCGAAAACTTTTGGCCAGACGGTTTCGCAGGGTGTGCTGTTCGGCCATGGGGAAAACTCCCACGATTCTTTCTACCGTCTTCGAGGCATCGATGGTGTGCAGTGTGGAGAGGACCAGGTGACCGGTTTCCGCCGCTTCCATGGCGATCTCGATGGTCTCGCGGTCTCGCATCTCACCCACCAGAATCACTTTCGGTGCCTGCCGCAGCGCTGCCCTTAAGGCAAGCGCAAAACTTGGGGTATCGGCGTGCAATTCACGCTGATGAACGATGCAGTTCTTGTGGGGATGCAGGAACTCGATAGGATCTTCAATGGTGAGCACGTGATAGAACTGCTCTTTGTTAATCTTGTCGATGATCGCGGCCAGGGTAGATGATTTGCCGGAGCCGGTAGGGCCGGTCACGAGCACGATTCCGTTGCGCAAGCCCACAATTTTGCTGAGTTCCTCCGGCAGGTTCAGCGAAGCGAAGTCTGGGACCTTGCCAGGAATTACTCGCATCACGACGGCACAAGTGCCGCGTTGCATAAAGACGTTGACCCTGAACCGGCTCGATCCCGGCAAACTATAAGACACGTCGCAGGAGCCGAGTTCCTTTAGGTTTTGTGCGGCGTGCTGGTTGCTGCCGATCAGATCGGCGGCAATGCGCCGCGTGTCCTCGCTGGTAAGGGCGCGGGCCGCTCCGGCTGGAGAAAGCCTTCCATTGATTTCCACCAGCGGCGGCTTTCCTGGTGAGAAAAAAAGATCGCTTACCTTCGCCGAGGATCTGAGCATCGACGCCAGAAGTTCGGGAGTCGAGATGGGCGCGGCGGCAGGGGCGGCGGCGGTGGCTGCGCGCACAGCAGAAGCGGCAGGAGCAGCGACAGGAACGACACCGGGCGGGCGACTTGCGGGGTTGGTTGGGGACGACATAATCGAAGAGACTTCCTAACTTTCGCTGAGTGTTCCGATCGTATACCAGCCCGAGCGAGTTAGCCTGGGATGGAGCTTCCGCACAGTTACCGAGGTCACGATGGGTAAGAGAGTATTCATCTAGCTCCGATCGCCGGCGATTGTGCCAAGGCGTCCGAAATTTAACGAAGCCGTTCTTGATCGGGTCTGCGGAGATGGATCATCGCGAATGAGTCAACGTGCGTCGAGGACGGCGTCAGCTACCCGCGCGGCATCTACGGCTCCTTTCACATCATGGGTTCGGATGATGTGAGCGCCCTTGAGAATCAGCGCAGTTTGCGCCGCGAGATTTCCGTGGAGCCGGTCAGCAACGGGAGCGTCTTTCCCGTCTTTCGCCAGGGCGCGGCCGAGGAATGATTTCCTCGACGTTCCTGCTACCAGGGGAAATCCGAGGGACTGCAAGTCCTGAAAGCGAGCTAGGAGCGGATAGTTCTGCTCGAAGTTTTTTCCGAAGCCAAAGCCGGGATCAAGGGCGATCCTTTCGCGGCGCACACCGGCCAGCACGGCGGCTTCCGCCCATTCCCGGAGTTCGCGCTTGACCTGAAGAAAAATATCGCCGGGCGGCGGCAGGGTGCGCCATTCTTCGGGACGGCCGCGCGTATGCATCAGAACAGCCCCGCATTTTATTTCGGCAATGGTGCTGGCCATCTGCGCATCCCAGCGCAGCCCGCTGACGTCGTTGACGATGTCGGCTCCGGCCGTGGTCGCGGCGCGCGCCACGCTGGCTTTGTATGTGTCAACCGAGATTACTACTTGGGGGCGCTGTTTCTTGAGAGCGGTGATCACGGGCAGCACACGTTGCAACTCTTCTTCCGCGCTCACGGCGATTTTGGCGGCGGGGCGCGTAGATTCTCCGCCAACGTCAATAATGTCTGCACCTTCGTCGAGCAACTGTATTGCGTGTTCCGCAGCTTTTTCGGGATCGAGATAGCGGCCGCCGTCAGAAAAGGAGTCGGGGGTCACGTTAACGATGCCCATGATCAAGGTACGCTTGCCAAGTTCCAGGGTGCGCGTACCAAGGCTCCATTGAAAGACGGATCTCATGCGGCAGATTCTATAGGGAAGCGAGCCAGACTTGGAATTCGGAAGTCCGCCGACCCAGAGGAACTCTGGCTACCGGCGCCGGACGGCCGCATCGCGCTTGCCCATGGTGCGAAGAGCACCCGGGCCGGTGCCAGTCGGCGGTTTGCGCATTCCGTCGAGCAAATCCTTGAGCACGATGGCATTGTTGCGTTTCTCGTTCTTCGAGGCGTATAGCAGCGTAAGGCGCTTCCTCTTGTGGGCCAGAGAGTAAAGTTTCTGCAAGTCTTTTTCGGCTTCTGGACGAGTCAATTCCTTCAAGTAACGTTTGCGAAAGACCTGCCATTGTTCCGGCTGGGTGTGAAACCACTTTCGCAGGTCGTTGGAGGGGGCGAGATCGCGCAGCCATTCATGCATTGCAATCTCAGTTTTTGAAAGACCGCGCGGCCACAGGCGGTCGACGAGAACGCGCGCTCCATCCGAGCGTGACACCGATTCGTAGACCCGCTTCACCGCGACTGGCATGGCTTTCGGCTTTCCTCTGTTATTGTAAGTCGAGCGCAACTGCGGCGGCTGTGGGAAACCGGGCACAAATCAACTCTGCGGATCGAGTGCCTGTGATAGAGACGCGAGAGATCGAGTTCGAGATCGAAATTAAGATGCGAGTGATTGAAGTGACTAACCAGCAGCCTGACCGGAGGCTCACGACGAACATCCGGCGCTGGATTGGGGCGGCCCTGGTTGCGTGGGTTGGGCTGGCTGCGCTGGCGGGTTGCGACGTGGAACGTCGCAAATCGGATGCGGAACTCGGCCTTAACCCTCAACAGGCTGCCGGGCGCAAGATCTACGACAACTACTGTGACCGCTGTCACAGGCCCGATTCCACGAAGGGGAAAAAAGGACCGGGGTTGAAGGGCGTTTTCCAGCATCAATATCTTCCCAAGACTGGACTACCCGCGAATGACGACCGCGTGAGCGACATTATTCGTAACGGCCGTTCCGATATGCCGGGCTACAGCCAGGTGATGAGCGCGCAGGACATGCAGGAACTGCTGGCCTACATGCATACGCTGTAGGGGAACGGGCGAATCATCGCTGCGCAGTGGATTCTCTTCGTGGGATAATCCTCGGGTGAAGACTGCACCGCCATCGCAACTTTTTCGCAAGCTGCCCTCCGTCGATGAGGTGACGCACGACCCTGCGGTTGGCTCGCTGGCGGCGAGCTATGGCCATGATTCAGTCGTGGATGCGGCGCGCGTCGTATTGTCCCGGCTGCGGCAGGAGATTACGTCAGGGCTGCTGGATGAGGCCAGCCTGAAGCTTGCGCTCTCCGGTCTGGCGGGAGCCGTGGAGAACCAACTTCGCCAGTCACTGAGTTATTCTCTGCGGCGGGTGATCAACGCGACGGGCGTGATCTTGCATACTAATCTCGGTCGCGCCCCGCTGGGTGAAGCGGCGATCGAGCACATCCGCGAGACGGCTGCTAGTTATTCCAATTTGGAGTTTGACCTTGGCGCTGGCGCTCGTGGCAAGCGGGATGTGCACGTGGACCGCTTGTTTCGAAGGCTCCTGGACGAGGAAGACAGAAACGCCGAGCTTCGCTCGGCTGGACGAGCAAGAGTATCCGTCCCCCCACGCACACCAGCCGCTATCTCGACCATCGTGGTTAACAACAATGCGGCTGCTGTGCTGCTGGCGCTGAATACCGTGGCGGAGGGCGGGGAAGTCATCGTCTCGCGCGGCGAGCTGGTGGAGATCGGCGGATCGTTTCGTATTCCGGACGTGATGGCCAAGTCGGGTGCGATTCTCCGCGAAGTCGGTACGACGAACCGTACACGCACGACAGACTATGAGCGGGCTATCACGGAGCGGACGCGGCTTATGCTCAGAGTGCACCGCTCGAACTTCGAGATCACGGGCTTCACGGAACAGGCCTCTACGGCGGAGCTCGTGGCGCTGGCGCGCAAACGTGGTATTCCGCTGATGGAAGACCTGGGCAGTGGCGCGCTTTTCGATCTGCGCTCGATTGGCATCAGCGGTGAGCCCGGCGTGCTCGACAGCCTGCGGAGCAGCGTCGACATCGTTACTTACAGTGGCGACAAGCTGCTCGGCGGGCCGCAGGCGGGGTTGATCAGCGGTGCTTCGGAGTTGATCACGCGCATGCGGTCGAACTCGCTGTTCCGCGCGTTGCGCGCGGACAAGTTGATCTACGCTGCGCTGGAAGCGACTCTTCTTGCGTACGTACGAAAGGATCACGATGCTGTTCCGACGCTTCGCATGATGCGGCTTTCGAAAGATGCGATCGGAAAGCGGGCTGAGGGACTGGCGGCGCGGGTTGCTGCGCCCAGGCTGAAGGTTGAAATTGTGGATGGCGAATCGCTCATCGGCGGGGGCGCTGCACCGTCTTCACTTCTGCCTACACGGTTGCTCGCGCTGACTTGCGAAGGCCTGAGTGCCGACGAGTTGGGCGCGCGGCTGCGCGGTGCGGAGCCTCCGATTATCGCCCGAGTCGAGGAAGGCCGGGTGTTGCTGGATTTGCGGACTGTGTTTCCAGAACAAGATCCTGGGGTGGCGGCGGCGCTCGGTCGCATCATTGCATGATCGTCTCGCATCGAAACAGCATTGGCTCTCCTCTACACCGTCGGACACTCGACTCGCTCACTGGACGAGTTAGTCGAAACGCTTCAGGCTCACTCGATTGAAACTCTGGTCGATATCCGCGCCTTCCCAATGTCGCGGCGGCTGCCGCAATTTAATCGAGAATCTCTGGCAAAAAGCTTGCCCGCTGCCGGAATTCGGTATGTCTGGATGAAAACCCTGGGCGGTTATCGCAAGAAAAGCCGCGAAGACTCCCCGAACATCGGGCTTCGCAACGCGAGCTTCCGCAATTACGCCGACTACATGCTGACGACGGAATTCGAAAACGCGACGGCGGACCTAGTCGCGCTGGCAGAGGGTTCCCGCACCGCCTACATGTGTGCCGAGCGCGTATACTTCCGCTGCCACCGCATGCTGGTCTCTGATTGGATGGTCGCGCACGGGCATGAGGTGTTGCACATTGACGGGACCGGCCAAGCCAAACCACATCGCCTCACCTCCGAAGCACGTGTGATAGATGGCGAATTGATTTACCGTGGAGAACGGCTGCTGTAAGGTGTCGAAAATATGATCGTCGGCACGGGCATCGACATTGCGGAAGTTCCGCGCATCCGGCAATCGATCGCCCGCTTTGGCGATCGCTTTCTCCAGCGCATCTATACAGCGGGCGAAATCCGCTACTGTGATTCCAAGGCCAACCGCGCAGAGCGATATGCCGCGCGTTTCGCCGCTAAAGAAGCGGCGATGAAGGCTCTGGGCACGGGCTGGAGCCATGGCGTGCGCTGGCGGGATTGCGAAGTTGTGCGTCTGCCGGGCGGACGTCCGAGTATTAATTTTCACGGAAAAGCCGGCGAGATTGCCGCCAGGCTCGGCGTGAAGAACGCCGCGCTTTCACTTTCGCATACTGCGGAGCAGGCCATCGCGCAGGTTATTCTCGAAAGTTAGGCGCAGAAACACCGCATTCTGGCTCCTTCTGCTAGACTGGCGCATTCCACATTCAATGTCTGCGACCATTCAAACTGCCCCGCCGGTTTCTTCCTCCGCTGAAATTCCCGAACGTACTCTTCTTGTCGGTCTGGGGATGACCAGCTTCGCCGCATTGCTGCTGGAGCTGGCGCTCACCAGACTGTTTTCCGTGGTGCTCTTCTATCACTTCGCATTTCTCGCGATTTCGATTGCGCTGCTGGGGTTGGGCGCCGGCGGGGTTTTTGCCTATCTATTCAAGAATCGCCTCGCCAAGACTGATACGCGCGCGCTGGCAGCTCGCTTGTGCATGGACAGTTCAATCCTGGTGGTTGTCGCGCTCGAGGTTGTGCTGCACGTCCCGGTGGCGTTAATGGTCACGGGGAGGAATTTCTTGCACTTGACCGCCCTCTATGTGGTGGCGGCGCTGCCTTTCTTCTTAACAGGGTTGCTGTTCTCCGTGGTGTTTGCGCGCGAGACCTGGCGTGTCTCCCGGCTCTACGGAGCGGATCTAAGTGGCGGGGCACTCGCGTGCCTGGCTGTGGTTCCACTGCTCAACTGGATCGGAGGGCCGAATACGATTCTGGTGTCGGCTGTAGTAATGGCTGCGGCCGCCGTGGTATGGGCTGCATCCTCAGTAGCGCGCCGGTTGGCAGGTGGTCTTGTCATTCTGTTCGTCGCGCTGATCGCGGCCAACCACTCGAACCGGTTGATTGACGTTATTTACGCCAAAGGCATTTTTCGTGATCCCTCCTGGGTTGAATTTGCCCGCTGGAATGCGCTGTCGCGAGTAGAAGTGGATCGCTGGGGCCGGGGCAAAGCCATTGTGATCGACGCCGACGCTTCCACCGCCATCATGAATTGTGACCTGGCGCATTGGCACGGTTCGCTGTGGGAGCGCAATCTCATGTCAGCTCCGCCGGCGTTGGCCAACGTTCTGCGTCCGCGCGGGGAGTTTGCGATTATCGGGCCGGGCGGCGGAGTGGACGTGCTGCGCGCGGTGGCCAACGGCAGCCCCAGCGTGACCGGCATTGAAATCAATCCCATCATTGCCGACACCATTATGCGCGGGCGTTACGCCGACTACGCGATGCATCTTTACGAGCGGCCTGAGGTGCACATTCATGTGACCGACGGCCGCTCTTACCTGCGCTCCACGCCGCAGCAGTTTGACGTGGTGCAGATGACGCTGGTGGATACCTGGGCCTCGACCGCGGCCGGCGCTTTCGCGTTGAGCGAGAACAATCTTTACACGGTGGAAGCCTTCCGGGAATATTTCGAACATCTAAAACCGGACGGCATGGTCGCCATCACCCGCTGGGAGTTCCGGCAGCCGCGGGAGGCGCTGCGCGTGGTCTCTGTGGCGATGCAAGCGTTGCATAGTCTCGGCGTCGCGAATCCGGCGCGCAACTTTATCGTAGCTTCGCAGGGGGAGCTCGACGAGGACGGGATTCCAGTGGTGGTGCTGGCCAAAAAAACGGCTTTTACCGTGGAGGAAGAGTCAGCGGTGCAGGCTCACTTCGCCCAGTATCACGAGCTCGCTCCGCTTTATCTGCCATCGCAATCCGCAACTCAGCAGGCTGGCCAGAATCCTTTTGCCGCGTTGATCGCGAGCAATGATCCTTACCGGTTCGCGCAGAGCTATGCCTACAACGTGGCTCCGGTCAGCGACAACGCACCGTTTTTCTTCTTTACGCTCAAGGCCGGACAAATCCTGGGCCCGCAGGCGCTGAAGCACGGAATTGACTGGAAGGTGAACCTGGGAGTGCTGGTGCTGATTCTTGTTCTCGTCATCTCGGTGGTCGCAGTGCTGGGCTTTCTGATTTTGCCGCTTGCGCTACGGGGAGGGCGCCAGTCGCCGCTTCCACTGCTCTATTTCGTGGCGGTAGGTTTGGGTTACATCCTGGTGGAAATAGCATTTATCCAGCGCTTCGTGCTTTTTCTGGGACACCCGACCTATGCGCTGACCGTCGTCATCTTTTTGTTGATGCTGTCGAGCGGAGCTGGGAGCTTGCTTTCGCGTCGCTGGCTGGCTCGCACCGAAATGGCATGGATGCCGCTTACGCTGGTGATCCTGGCGCTGGTCTGTGACCTATTCTTTCTGCCTCGCGGGCTGCCCGCTTGGGTGGGGTTGGGTTTTGGCTACCGGCTGGTGGTCAGCGGCATGCTGCTGATACCGCTCGGGTTCGTGATGGGAATGCCGTTCCCCACTGGCTTGCGCGCGCTCGCGGGGCGCCCCGCGTTCGAGGTTCTAGGCGGTCCGACTGAGGCAGGCAGTGCTCGGGTGGACAATGCCGTAGAGTGGGCCTGGGCGATGAATGCCGCTGCCAGTGTGTTGGGGTCCGTGCTGGCCATGGTGATCGCGATCCAATTTGGCCTGACCGTGACGCTGGCTTGCGGAGTTGCGGCCTATGTGCTCGGCCTGTTGCTGCTGCCGACACTTCGCCCGCAAGGTGCTTAAGCGTGGGCTCCGGGTTTGTTATGATGCTGCCAGGGAATAGCGGCAGTTTGGGGCTGTTCCAGGGTCATTACCAACAAAACTCAGATTGTGGTTTGAGGAAATCATTTGCCGAGCCAGAAGCAGATCAAATGGTCGGAACTTCGCGTCGGCGTGACGGTGATTTTCGCGAGCTTAGTGCTGGGGCTGCTTCTGTTTCTTATGTCCGGAACCGGCGGCTTCTTCTCCAAGCGAATCACGCTCGTGTCCTACTTCGATAACGCGGAAGGGCTGCGGGTGGGTGCGCCCGTGCGGCTCAGCGGCGTGGATATCGGTAATGTTTCAAAGATCCTCATTGTCCGTGACAGGGACAAACAGCTCACTCCCGTGGAAATAGTCATGAAGGTGAGCACAAAGTACAGCTTCAACCTGCGCCGTGATACCCGCACCTCTCTCGAGACTGCCGGGGTGTTGGGCGAAACCTTCATGGATATGGACAGCTCGCAGGCCATCGGCCTGCCGGCACAGGACGGCGACACGCTTCCCACAAGCGTGCATCCCGACTTCAACGAGGTCGTGCGCTCAAGCCAGAGCACGCTGCAAAATATGGATGCTTTGCTCAAGCGGGCCGACCGCATTCTGGCTTTCGCGGAAAGTGGCAAGGGCTCGCTCGGCAAGTTGATTTACGATCCCACGTTGTATGACCGCTTTTCGCAGACAGTTGCAGAACTAAAAACGGTCGTGGACGAGATTGCCAAGGGACAAGGCAGCCTGGGCCAGCTGATCAATAGCAATGACGCTTACACCAAGTTTCTCGCGACCCTCGACAAAATGAATGCCGTGGTCGACGACCTGCAACAGGGCAAAGGCACAGCCGGAAAATTCTTAAAAGATCCCTCCCTCTACAACAACGCCAACGACACGATCGCGAACCTGAAGAAAGTGAGCGAAGACCTGAATGCTGGCAAGGGGACCGCGGGAAGGTTGCTTAAGGACGAAGAGCTGGGGAATAAGATCGACACCACAATGACCAAGCTTGCGGCTCTGACCAGCGAACTCGAAGCGGGGCAGGGGACGGCAGGAAAACTCTTCAAGGACGAAACGCTCTATAACAATGCCAACCAGATGCTGGAGGAGAGCCGGAACCTGGTCAAAGCCATCCGGGAGAATCCCAAGAAGTATCTCAGCATCAAGCTGCACATTTTCTGAGAGCCAGCGCCTCCACAGCCTTTGCCACGGATCTCCACCGATAAGCCCGAAAGCCTAAGGATTGCTGCGGCTCCAAAGGTGGAATCACGGGTCTTACCGTTGTTTTGTGGCCGGAGCACGATCAGCATGCCGCGTCTAGGACGCTACCCGCGGGGTAGAAGTGGACTCGGCCTGTTCATGCGCATGATAGCTGGAGCGCACCAGCGGACCGGACTCGACATGGCGGAAGCCGAAGCGCAACGCTTCGTTCCGCAACTCGCGAAACTCCTCTGGGGTGTAGAACCGGGCGATCGGCAAGTGGTCGCGCGACGGACGCAGATACTGGCCTACAGTAAGAATATCGACGTTACGTCTGCCGAGATCGCTGAACACTTCGACCAACTCGTCAGTAGATTCGCCCAGGCCCACCATTACTCCGCTCTTGGTCACCATGCCGGGTGAGAATTTCTTGGCATTCTCGAGCAGGGTAAGAGTGCGTTCATAACGCGCGCCGGAGCGAACTGCACGGTACAAACGCGGCACGGTTTCGGTGTTGTGGTTGAGAACGTCGGGCCGCGCCTCGAGCACCATCTTCAACGGCTCTTCCAGACCTTGGAAATCGGGGATCAGCACTTCGACGCGGCAATCCGGAATCAGGCTGCGAATTTCGCGAATGGTTTCGGCAAAAACCTTGGCGCCGCCAACGTTGTCATCGTCACGATTCACGCTGGTCACGACCGCATGTTTCAAACCCAGCGTCGCCACAGCCTCAGCTACGCGGCGCGGTTCGTCCCAGTCGATCGGCTCGGGGCGGCCTTTCGGCACCGCGCAGAATCCGCAGCGGCGGGTGCAGATATCGCCCAACAGCATGAAGGTCGCGGTCTTGTGATTCCAACACTCGCCGATGTTGGGGCATTGTGCCGACTCGCAAACCGTGTGCAATCCTAACCCACGCGCCAGCTTCTTCAGGTCGTGAAAGTTGTCTCCGACGGGCGCTTTCGCCCGCAGCCAGTCCGGCTTGGGCATCCGCGGCGGCGGTGCAAGCTCGATCTGAATCAGTTGAGAAGTTCCGCCCATTCGTTTGATTCTACCAGTTTGAACTCAAGCCTTGAGCCGGGACGCAGGCCAGCATAAAATCAGGCCGACTTGGGAGCATGGATTCGATGAACACGTTCTGGAAGTGGGTGAGCAGGGGTTTGTTGGTTCTGGCGGTAGTTTTGGTTGTCGCAATCAGCCTAACGATCGGGTGGAGACCGTTCTTAGGCCCGCGAGCCCGAGCGCTCACTGATCGCAAGTTTGAGGCCACGCCTGAAAGACTGGCGCGCGGGCGCTATTTGGCGAATGCAGTCTCTGGATGCATCTTCTGCCATTCGGAGCACGATTGGAAAGTCCCCGGTGATCCAGAGGTGGAGAGCAAGCTGGCCGCCGGCCAGGTTTTCCCTCTCGCCGGATTGCCGGGAACCGTGGTTGCTTCCAACCTTACTCCCGATTCCGCAACCGGGGCGGGCTCCTGGAGCGACGATCAACTCGCTCGAGCCATTCGTGAAGGGATCGGCCATGACGGAAGAACATTGTTTCCGTTGATGCCCTACGAACACTTCCGAACCATGTCCGATGAGGATGTGGCTTCGGTCGTGGTCTATCTTCGTTCCTTGCACCCGGTGCAGAACTTGCTGCCCGAGACCCAGATCGTTTTTCCGGTGAAGTTTCTGATTCGGAGCGTGCCGCAGCCTGTTACCGAGCCAGTAGCGGCCGGCGATTCCGCCGATCCAGTCAAGCGCGGCGAGTATCTGGTGCAGATAGCGGGCTGCTCCGACTGTCACACTCCGCAGGAGCGGGGGCAGCCCAAGCCCGGCCTGGATTTCGCTGGCGGCTTCGAGTTGCAGGGACCATTCGGAACCGTGACTAGCTCCAACATCACTCCCGATCCATCGGGCATTTCTTACTACGACGAGAATTTATTTGTTCAGGCGATGCGGACCGGCAGGGTGGGAGCGCGGTCACTGAACCCGATCATGCCCTGGTCCATGCTGCGGAATATGACCGATGAAGACCTCAAGGCAGTGTTTGCATATTTGCGGACTTTGAAGCCAGTGCATCACCGCGTGGACAACACCTTGCCTCCGACGGTCTGCAAGATTTGCCAGGGAAAACACGGAGGCGGGGACCAAAACTGATCGCGCCTCCAAACCCGTCTCAACCAGCCCGTACCGCGGCGGCGCGCCGAAGTAGCTCTGGGGCTCTGATTCGCGCACAGAATTGTTCAAAGTTCGCACGCGGCTGGCGCCAGCGAAGGTCGTCGACGGTATCAAATACCGGCACATCGAGCCTCAACGTAGCGAGCGCGCGAAATAGCAGCGCTTCTTTCCATCCCGAAAACAGCGACTCGGAAAGTGGACGGGCCTTGCGAATCGAGGGATGCCATTCTCGCCAATCCTTGGGGACGTCTTCCAGATGCTGATACTGTGAAAACGTCTGAGCCGCTGCTTTCTGGCCCCATCCCGGCAGTCCGGGAAAGCCATCCGCACTGTCACCGACCACGGCTAGGTAGTCGGGAATCGACTCGGGCTTCACACCAAACTTCGCCACGACTCCGGCCTCGTCGCGCAACAGGTCGCGCCGGCGATCCAGTTGCACGACGCGTGTGCCCACAACGCTCTGGCTGAGATCTTTGTCAGGAGTGCAAATCAGGACCTGGCTCACGCGATCATCCAGCGCCGCTTTGGCCGCGGCGGAGGCAAGCGCGTCATCCGCTTCAAAGTAGACCATCGGCCACACCACTACTCCCATCGCTTCCAGACCCTCTTCAAGAATCGGGAACTGGGAAAGCAACTCCGAAGCGACGCCCTCGCTAGTCTTGTATCCGGAGTACATCTCATTTCGAAATGACTCCACAATGTGGTCGGTTGCGACTCCAAGATGTGTTGCGCCGCGTTCGATCATCGACAAGACCGATCCCAACACTCCGCGCACCGCCCCAATTTCCTGGCCAGTTGCATCTTCCGCAGAGGGCACGGCAAAGAAATACCGGAATAATTCGTAAGTTCCGTCGATCAGGTGAACGTCCATCGCTAATCCTATTAGCCGACCTCTACCAGACCATAGGTATGCTGCCAGCGGGTGCGCAGGGCAACCAGGGCGCGGCTGATTTCTACCTGTGTCACTTCGGCATTGGGCCCGGCCATCACTGCCGCAGCTTCACGCTTGGCCAGTTCCAGCAACTTCCGGTCGCGGATCAGGTTGGCCACGCGGAAGCTTGGCATGCCGGCCTGGCGCGTGCCGAAGAATTCTCCCGGCCCGCGCAGTTCGAGATCGAGTTCGGCGATCTGGAAGCCGTCGTTGGTGCGCACCATGGCATCGAGACGGCGCTCACCCTCTTCCGTTACTTTACCGCCAGTCATCAGGATGCAGTAAGACTTCGCCGCCCCGCGACCAATGCGCCCGCGCAACTGGTGAAGCTGGGCCAGGCCAAAGCGCTCGGCATGTTCGATCACCATCACGGTTGCATTCGGCACATCCACGCCGACTTCAATCACCGTGGTTGCGACCAGAATCTGCAACTCGCCTTCCTGGAACCTGCGCATGACCTGATCTTTCAGCTCGGAATCAAGCCGGCCGTGCAGCAGCCCGACCTTCAGATCGGCGAACACTTTCCCGCTCAGTTCGCGATACATATTGATCGCCGCCTTAAGCTCGGTCTCCTCGTTTTCGGCGATGACCGGATAGACGACGTAGACCTGATGCCTCTTCGCGACCTGTTTGCGAACAAAATCCCACACCTCGGACGAACGGTCATCAGTAATTCGGCGTGTGACGATGGGCGTCCGCCCGGGGGGAAGCTCATCGAGCACACTGAGATCGAGATCGCCATAAAGAGTGAGCGCCAGCGTGCGCGGGATGGGTGTTGCGGTCATGACGAGAACATCCGGCTCGGCCGGATTCTTATCATCACTACCTTCACCCGACTTCTCCATCAACTTCAAGCGCTGCAAGACGCCAAAGCGGTGCTGCTCGTCGACGATAACTAGCCCCGGCTTCGCGAACTCAACTTTCTCTTCCAACAGCGCATGAGTGCCGATGACAAGCTGCGCGTCTCCCTGAACGATGTGGCGGCGGATTTCGCGCTTGCGGTCGGGTTCGAGCGAACCGGTCAGCAAGACGATACGATATCCCGCATTCTCCAGAATTCTACGCGCGGAAAAGTAATGCTGCTGCGCAAGAATTTCAGTAGGCGCCATCAGCGCCACCTGATAACCATTCTCGATAGCGATGATCGCCGCCTGAAAGCCAATGATTGTTTTCCCTGAGCCTACATCCCCTTGTAGCAAACGCCGCATGGGATAAGGCTTTTGCATGTCGTCGGCAATCTCTTTCAACACCCGCTTCTGCGCCGCCGTAGGATGAAAAGGCAAAATCTTCTTGATCGCCTGCCGCACCCGGTCGTCCAGACGAAAAGCGATGCCGGTTTGAGTCTTCTGCTGGCGACGTTTGAGCTCCAACCCTAATTCGATAAAAAACAATTCCTCAAAGATCAAGCGAATGTGCGCCGGTGTGCGCGACGACTGCAGATCAGCGAGGCTTTCCCCGGCTTCAGGCCAGTGCACCTTCCACAGCGCCTCACGCGGCGAGAGCAGCGCCAGCCGCTCACGCACGGCGGCTGGGATGGTCTCGGCAAGGTCGGAAGTCAGATCGTCCAAAGCCGTGCGGATGACCCGACGAAACCAGCGCGCAGTTACGCGGCCCTGCCCGGCTGACTCATAGATGGGCACGATGCGCCCCACTTCGAGCGATGTCGCCGCCTTGTCATCCGCGCCGTCGGTGCCGGCA
>DATHMS010000040.1:0-15296 GCA_035486795.1 Candidatus Sulfotelmatobacter sp.
AAGCGACCGAGTCTGGACGGGGGTTGAAGCAAAATGCTGCCTAAAGCGGTGCGGACGAGACTGTTCCCGTGGTTTTGGCTGCGCCTGGCTTGGCTCACCGTCTGCCTCGCGGGATTACTGCTTGCCGCCCCTTTGCGGGCGCAGGACGTTCAAGAGAAGGTCGATGTCGATGACCTTTCCCGCAACTTCGTAGTACACCCACCCAAGGGTTACAACGCCCAGCAGCACTATCCGGTCGTCATTCTTTTCCCCGGTCAAAACCAGGACGCCGAGGAGATGGCTCGCCTGACACACTTTAACCAACTCGCCGACAAAGAGGGTATTATCGCGGTCTACCCCATAGCCACGCGCGGACACTGGAATATCGGCGTGCGGCCGGAACAAGCGACGGCTACCCCGCGGCGCGGCTACGGACGTCACGGAGGAATGGGCGGCGGAGGTTATCCTGGTGGAGGCTACCCGGGTGGTGGCTATCCTGGCGGCGGTGGCGGAGGCTATCCCGGCGGCGGCGGGCAGGGCGGAGGACAAAATCCGGACGACAGCAGGAACAAGCCAGAACCCGCAGATGACGTTGCCTTTCTCAACCAGATGCTGGATCAGCTCGCTACCAGGTACTCGCTGGACACTCACCGCATCTATGCCACCGGTCTGGGTGATGGCGGCCTCATGGCCCTTCGTGTGGGCTGCGCCATGGCCGATCGCGTCGCCGCCATCGCCCCGGTAGGCGCGGCTCTGCCGAAAACAATGATCTGCCTCCCGTCGCGTGCCGTCCCCGCACTCTTCATAGATGGCACGGAAGATCCCATCGTTCCCTACGGCGGCGGCACCTACAAGCCCGGCCAGTTCCACGTGCTCTCCGCTGAAGACACCGCCAAAGCCTGGGCCAGGTTTGACCGCTGCAATGAAAAACCGGCTCAAGACAAACTCCCAGCCTTACAGAAGGGCGGCAAGGAAACCAAAACCTTTACTTTCAGTGCCTGCCAGGACAATGCTCAAGTAGCACTCTACGCCGTTAAGGATGCCGGCAACACCTGGCCCGGCGGCGAACAGTACATGAGTGAAAAAGAGGTGGGCAAAACCAGCGACGCCCTCAACGCCAACGAAACTATCTGGAGCTTCCTGGCCACGAAGAAAATCGCGGGCGATAGCGGCGTCGGAAAGTAACGTCGGAAAGAAACCACGACCGCTTCACCGCTGATTCCCGACTCCTAGCGGATCAATTGCCGCAACTCGCGCCGCAGAATCTTTCCCGAAGCCGTCTTGGGCACAACCGCCACAAAATGCACTTCCCGCGGCTGTTTGTAGTGGGTCAAACGGTCGCCTACAAAGGCGCACAACTCTTCCTCCATCTTCTTGCAAGTCGCAAACCCTTCCCGCAGAGCAATGAATGCCACGGGAATCTCGCCCGCCGCCGCATCGAGCCGTCCCACCACTCCACATTCTCGCACCGCCGGATGCTCCAGCAGAACTGCTTCCACTTCCGCCGGCGCTACCGGAAATCCCTTGTACTTGATCATCTCCTTGCGGCGGTCGACCACTCGGTAAAAGCCCTCGGAATCGCGCGTGACCACGTCGCCCGACCAATACCATCCATTACGCAAAACCGCAGCAGTCGCCTCCGGCTCTTTCCAGTAACCCTGCATGATTTGCGGTCCGCGCATCACCAACTCCCCTGGGTCACTCGTGGGAACTTCCTCGGCACTCTCCACTGATACCGCCAGATCCTCCGCCCCAATCACCCGGCACTCCGTCAGCGCCAGCGGATGCCCTACCGAATCCGGCCGGTACAGCTCAGCCTCCAGATACCCGCAATGCGTCACCGGCGAAGCTTCCGTCATTCCGTATCCTTGACACACCAGAACGCCGGTGAGCGCGGTGAATCTTCGCGGCAGGTCCGGAGCCAGAGGTGCCGCTCCCGATTTCACCCAGTGCAATTTGTGATTCTTCGGAAACTGTCCTGCCTCCGCCGCCTGGCACAGCGCATTCATCGCCGGCGGCACCAGCGGCATCATCGTGATGGCTTCGTCCGTGAGCAACTGAATAAGCTGAGGAACCCCGAAACGCGGCATCAAGACCACCGTCGCCCCCAGAATCAGCGCCGGATTGAGCATCACATTCAACCCATAGATGTGATACAGCGGCAGGAAGCAAAGAATATTGTCGTTGGAGTTCAACGGGGTCGCCCGCGGCCCCAGAAACTGATAGACATTCGCGACCAGGTTATAATGCGAGAGCATCACACCCTTAGGCAGTCCCGTCGTGCCGCTCGAATAAGGCAGCGCTGCCAAGGTTTTCTCCGACCCTTGGTCGGGCCCAGGCAGGTTCACCCTCACCGGCTTCAGCAGATCAGAGAACGGCTCGGTTCCGCCCCCCTGCTCTCGCGTCGTGTAGACGCGCCGCAAATTCGGCAGCCCCGCAAGATCGATCCCAGCAATATTCGGCCCATCCGTGATCAGCAACGCCGCGCCCGAATTCCTCAACTGATGCCGCACTTCCCGCTCGCGATAAGTGGGATTCAGCAACGTCGGAATCCCCCCAGCCAACGTCACCGCGTGGTAAACCGTACAGAATTCCCAGGAATTGCACAGAAAAATGGCAACCACTTCCCCCGGCTTCATTCCGGCCGCAATCAGCCCGCGTGCCAACGCTTCCACCTTCTCTCCATATTCGGCATAGCTGAGCCGCCGCCCGCAAGAAGTGTCCACGAGAGCGGTTTTCCGTGGATGCCTGCGGCACGACGCCAGAACGGCATCATGCATAAACACATTGTGGGGATCCGCGTAGAGCCGCGTGCGCAACATGGCGGGGATGATTGTAGCGGAAAGGGCCCGGCTGAGGTGAGAAGGGGCAGCCGCAATCAGCCGCCCTTCACCGCATTACCCGGCGCTAGGCAGCGTCACCCGCGCACGCGCCGCAAATCGCTCGGACCACCGAATCCTTCCAGTGGCCTGCATCACAACAAATAGCGTAATGATTGCGATCACCGTGATAGCCAGACCAGTAAATCCCTTCCAGAAGAACGCATACGAGAACAGCACCAGATAGATCAATTGCGCCGTTCCAGCCTCGAGCGCAGCGAAGCGCAGTCCCACCACCAATCGCAGGTAGCTGACTACCAAGGCAACCGAAACCACGGACGCCAGAATCATCGCCGCGTGGATCGAAATATGATCCACCAGATAAGCGAGCAGCAGATGGAACGCGAAAAAAGCCGTTGCCAGGAAGAAGTAGTTCATGGGATGCAGGTCGATATTGCGCAACGCAGTAATAATGAACATCAGAAAGAAAAAGAAGAACAAAGAGACCGGCGCCGCATAGCTGATTTCCCCCGCCAGCGGCCCAGGCTGCAACTTCTGCGGCATGGTCATACCGATCTGAAAACCCGAGACCAGGTTCGAGTATTGCCACGTGAGCTGCCAGCCACCCGGGACAAGCTCCTTGGATGTCGGCGAGAGCGTATCGTCGGCAAAATCGATGTCTCGGAAATTAGTCTGCATCGTCAGCATGAAATCGCGAGCCTGTGCGATACCGTCCCCAAGCTGGTAGCGCCAGCAATCCAGCCCCTGCGAGCGATACGCCACGTGCAGCATCGCAGTTTGTCCAGCACTCACAGTTGCCTGCCCCACCGTGCCTTTATCGTCGGTAACCAGCGCAACCGTCTGCTGGTTCACCTTCATCTGCAGTCCATCGTAGATCGCCTTCTGTGCCGGAAATTTCAGCCGGAAATCCACCGTCTGCGCCTGCGCCGTGTTGTTGCGGAACGTATAGTCTCCGGCGAAGTCAACCGCATACGTGCTGTACCACAGCAATCCCTTCTGCCGTGGAGTGAGATGAAGGTTCACGCGAATCCGGCTCGCTTCCACCGGCATCGGAACCTGCCAGTGCTCATTCTTGCTGCGAACAATCACCTTGCCGTCCTCGACCGTTGTCGTGTTCACAACGTCAATGGTCGTATAGGTCGCCGTTGGCGGCGACTGCTGTTGCGCCGTGCCCCATGTGGAAGCAACACGGCCCTGCAATTGCTCGTTGCTGCCGTAGGTGCGCGAGAAAATGGTCGCCCCCAGAATCACCCATGCAATGGAAGTGCAGACAAAGATGAACGCCAGTGCCAGAAATTGTCGTAGCAAAAGACCCCTCCTCTAGCGATAGATCGCATTGCTACGTTTGCAAGGAGGTTGCCGCCGAGGATGCGCTGAGAGTGCACAAGTTAGGCCCAGAAAGCCGGCGCGACCGTGTCGGCGCAAACACGTGTGTGTCACCGGATAGACATTCGAAGGAAGGTTAAAAGAATTGCCTAGCTGGCCAGCTTGCGCAGAAACTCCCGCTCGTCCATGCGGTACTTGAAAGCCTTCCGCCCATCGATGAACACGACCGGGACTTCATCATTGAACTGCCGCCGCAGTTCACTGTCACTATCCACATCCACTTCCTGCCAAGTGAAACCGCCGCGGCGCGAAAGCTTTGTGAGACTTTCCTTCACCAGTTCGCAAAGGTGGCAACCCTTGCGTGAATAAACCACGACCTGCCGGGACTCGGGCACGGCTGGATTGTAGCCCTCCCCGCACTGCCGATTCCACTAGGAAATCGTCAAAAAGATTCAACAAATGAAAAGAGGTAGAATTCCGCCATGCACACCGATCGCAACTATAACGATCCAGACAAACCCCTGCGCGGCAAGACCTGCTTGATCACCGGCGCCGCCCTGCGTCTGGGACGCGCCTCCGCCCTCGCTCTCGCCGAGGCCGGCGCCGATGTCGCCATCACTTTTCGCACTTCGGCCCGCGAGGCGCAGCGCACGGTCGTTGACCTCACCAGCTTCGGCGTCCGCGCCTTCGCCCTGCACTGCGACATTACCGACGAGGCCAGTGTCAAATCCATGATGAAAGAGGCCGGCCGCGAACTGGGACGCATCGACATCCTGGTCAACAACGCCGCCAACTACGCCACCTCCGAGTTCGAACGCCTCACCGTCCGCCAGTGGGACGCCATGTTCGCCTCCAACACTCGCGGTCCGTTCCTGGTCTCCCGCGAAGCCCTGAAGTGGATGCGCCGCAAACGAACCGGATCAAAACGAACTGGATCAAGCCGAGCAGAAGCAATCGAAGCCAAAATCATCAACATGGGCTCGCTCGGCGGCTTGCGCCCCTGGCCGACGCACGCGCACTACTGCTCTTCTAAGGCAGCTCTGCACATGCTCACCAAAGTCATGGCCAAAGCTCTCGCGCCTGAAATCGCCGTCAACGCGGTCGCTCCCGGCATGATCGACCTCGGGGAAAAGTCAGCCGCGCCTTTTATGCGCCGCATGGCCAAGCTAACCCCAATGCAACGGAATGGGCGCGGAGAAGAGATCGCACAAGCAGTCTTGTTCTTCGCCGCCGCCCCCCAATTCATCACCGGACAGATTCTCGCCGTAGATGGCGGCCTCGGCCTCTGAAATAGAAATGCTTGTGTGCACCGACCGGGAAGGGCACGACATCAGTCGTGCCGTTAAGTCGCCGAAACTGTGAAGCACTTTAGCGCCTGAGGTACGCCTCTTACCGCCATAAGACTGCCCAATACCTCAAACTTCCGCGGAAGTCGGATCGATAATCCTCTTCACTTCCGAAACCCGATTCGCCGGAAACCCTCCCTGCTTCGCATGTTCCCGCACCATCGCCTCATTAGGAGCGATGTACACACAGTAAATCTTGTCTGCCGTGACATAGCTCTCCAGCCACTGAATCTGCGGACCCAGGTTCTTCAGCACGCTGCACGATTTCTGCGAAATCGCCACAATCTGTTCTGGAGTTACATTACCCACATCCGGAATATCCCGCTCGATAACGTATTTGGGCATTTTTTTGCCTTCCGTTTGAATGTTCCACCGGTGCCGCGACTGATTCGTGCCCGCAAATATTACGCTGCACAGCAGGAAATAGCCACTTGATCCGGAAGGTGCCACCACTTCTGTACCGTCGCGGCTCAAGGTATATTGGGGCAAATGAAGAAATCCAGGAACGCACCTTCGTCGATGCCGGCCGGCTCCTCTCCCCGCGTCGCCGTCACCATCATGGCCGCAGGCAAGGGCACGCGCCTCAAGTCGCAGCTTGCCAAAGTTTTGCATGAAGTTGGCGGTAAACCACTGTTGACCAGGGTCATCGCCGCAGCCACCAGCGTCGTACCGCCCGCAGACACCTTCGTCATCATCGGTCATGAAGCCGAACGCGTCCGCTCCGTCGTCGCCCATACCGGCGTCAACTTCATCCTGCAAGCGGACCAGCGTGGCACCGGCCACGCGCTCATGGTTGCGCAGCCCGCTCTCTCCACCTACGATCACGTCATAGTCCTCTCCGGCGACGCTCCCCAGATCACGCCCCAAACCATAGCCCGCCTCCTCAATTTCCACCTCGACCAGCAAGCTGCGATGACCTTGCTCAGCGCTGATCTAGACAACCCTACCGGCTACGGACGCGTTATTCGCAAGCGATCTGGCACGAACGCCCGCGCTGCTGAAGTCGAAGCCATCGTCGAAGAAAAATCCGCCAGCCCCGCTCAGAAGGCAATTCACGAAATCAACGCCGGCTTCTACGTCTTCGCTCTGCCCCACTTGCTTTCCAACATCGAGAAGCTCTCCACCGCCAACCCTCACGGCGAGTACTACCTCACCGACATGGCCGGAGTCCTGCGCCAAGCCAAACGGCGTGTCGTAGTCTGGAAGACAGAAAACTCCAGCGAAGTTCTCGGCGCCAACACTCTCGGCGAACTCGCGGCTATCGATCATCAGATCCGCATGCTCAAGTGCCAGCAGCTTATGTCCGAAGGCGTCACCATTTTCTATCCCGCCACCTGCGTAATCGATGACGAGGTCGAAATTGCTCCCGACACGATCATCGAACCTTCCGTGCAGATTCTAGGCAGATCGCGCATCGGCGCTGCCTGCCACATTAGCTCCTACTCCGTGATTCGCAACTCGGAAGTCGGTCCCTCCGTCCTCATTCGTCCTGGCTGCATTCTCGAGGAAGCCCGCGTCGGCCCCAGCGCCGTCCTCGGACCCTATTCCCATCTGCGTCCCGGCAGCGAAATCGGAGAAGGCGCCCACGTCGGCAACTTTGTCGAGACCAAGAAGATCAAGCTTGGCAAGGGATCGAAGGCCAACCACCTGACTTATCTCGGCGACGCCGAAATCGGCGCCGGAGTCAACATCGGCGCCGGAACCATCACCTGCAACTATGACGGCGCCCAGAAACACACCACCGTAATCGGCGACGGAGCCTTCATCGGCAGTGACAGCACCCTGGTCGCGCCAGTGCGCATAGGCAGAGGCGCCTATGTGGGCGCCGCTTCCTGCATCACCAGCAACGTCCCCGAAGACGCGCTGGCAGTCGGTCGTGCGCAACAGGTAGTGAAAGAAGGCTGGGCCCGCGAAAAGCGCGCCGCAAGGAAGCCGAAGTAGGTTTCGGAAACCCCTGACAGGATTCCTGAGCATGTTGGACAAAACGGCTCGGGAAGGGCACGACTTCAGTCGTGCCGCTAAGCACCTCTTAAATCCGCGGGCATTAGCCCCTGAGGGACTTGTCCTAGTGCGAAATCGCGGTAAACAACGGCGAATGCATCAGCGACTGAAACTGCGCGTCGCTGTCTTTGAAGTGCATCATGAACTTTTCGCCGTCGGAATCAGCTGTGGCCTTATCCATGGCCGCCTTTTCAACCGGCGAAGCACTGCTTTTCTTGTACATGATGACCGCCTTCATCATCATGGCTAGAGTCCCCGCTGTGATCGAGTCCGAAGTCACAACCGTCAGATCGAAATTCACGCCGCTGGAAAAGTCCATCGTGTAGTAGGAGCCCAATACCCGTTTCTTGACCGTCTCATAGTCAGCGATCTTGGCCGCATCGCCCAACGCCGACCGCATCATATTCTGCGAACCCTGCTGGTCCAGAATGCTCCAGAACGCCGCTGCGTCCACGTTCGACATCATTTCCGACATGGTCGTATTCGTATCCAGGCTCAACGTCAGCCCGTCGCGCGTATCCAGCGCCAGCTTCACCGCCGAGAGCTCGCCGAACAGTAGCGTACTGTCGTCGAGAAAAGTCATAACGAAGTCGCCCATGGGGTAGAGACTCGAAGTGCGGTATTTCGTGGCCTTGACCTTCTGCAGGGTCAGCTTCTTGAGCACGGCCTTCATATTGAAAGGTCCGCTTGCGATAAAGACCACCTTGATTCCCTGCTTGGCGGTACGGAAAGAGGGTAGCGCCAGCGAGTCGATATCTTTATCTGGGTTGATGCCCACCCCTTTTAGCGCACTCTCGGCTTCCTTCACGCTTTCCTGCGAATCCATGATTTGTGTCTTCAGCGCGGTCGCTGTCGGCGAGTCTCGCAGCGCTCGGTAATCCACTGAAATCAACTGCTGCAGGTCGGCGGGAACCACAGCGCGCGCTGATGAATTCATCGGCATCGCGTTCGCCATGCCCGCCGCAAGCACACCCAACATGACAATGCCCAGACCAGCTTTCATGGTTTTCATAATGTCCTCAGTCTTCGGAATATTAAGGTCTTCCCACCCAGTGAACTCACAGGCAGAGAACGGAATTTCCCCAGCATCTTGCGACTTGCATCTTCCAGCTTAGATGCGCCCTTGGGCCTTCCCGTCACCCGGTCACCTTATTCTAAGCCTGCAGCCCGTTCCCCGCCCTGCCAAAAGTGCTAGCCCTATGACCACTTTGGGGCGGCCTGTCCCTCCGTCACTCTAAGTGCACTCGCCAACCACGAAAAGGGTGTAAGATTCTCTAAGACTGTACGCTACCGCACACAGACGCCTAGCCCTCCGGGCGCCAAGAAATCAGGAACAATATTGAAAATCCTCCTCTACAACCCCGATAACGGGGTTACGCGCAATTTTATGCCTCACCTCTGGATGTTCCTGCTACAGTCTCTAACCCCTCCCGGCCACGAAGTTGTACTCATCGATGGCAACGCTCAACCGATGGACGAAGATGGAATCGCCCGCTACGTCCTCGAACAAAAAATCGATCTTGTCGGCATCGGTGCCATGACTCGCATGATCGCTAAAGCCTATCGCATGGCAGATGCTGTGCGCGCCGTGGGCGTGCCCGTGGTCATGGGCGGTCCTCACGTCACGGAAATGGCCGACGAAGCTCTCGGCCGCGATGGCGGCCCTCAACATGCCGACGCCGTCGCCCTCGGCGAAGCCGACAATACCTGGCCGCGCATCGTCGAAGACGCCGCCCGCGGCCAGTTGAAAGACATTTACGCGCCACTCGATGGCGCCGGCAAAGAACTCAAACCCTCGCTCAAACAGTATCCTGTCATCCCCTGGGACACCATCGATCTCCACCAGTTCAATCTCGTCCCTCATTCAGCCAAGCATTGGCTGCAGAAGATCGGCGAGGGCTGGGGAACATTCCGCATTATCCCTGTCGAGTCCGGACGAGGTTGTCCCTACGGCTGCGAGTTCTGCACCGTAACCGGTTTCTTCGGCGACTCCATCCGCTTCCGCACCAACGAAAGCGTCGTCAACGAACTCCTGCTCCTCAAGGCCCGCGCTCGAAAAGAACGCGGACAAATCGCCGTCTTTTTTATCGACGACAATTTCGCCATCAACCTCAAGCGCACAAAATCCTTGCTGCGCGATATCATCACCGCCGGTGCACAAGTAAACTGGGTCGCCCAGATCAGCGCTAACCTCCTGCGCGATCAGGAACTCGTCGACCTCATCTCGGCTTCCGGCGGCAAATGGGTCTTCATCGGCATGGAATCGATCGATCCCACCAACCTGAAGGATGTCAACAAAGGTTTCAACAAGCCGGAAGAATACGCCGCCGTCCTCGAGCGCCTCGCACAGCGCAACGTCTATGCCATCACTTCATTCATCTTCGGCATGGATAACGACACCGTAGGCGCGGCCGAGCGCACCCTCGAGCAGGTCCGGACCTGGCCGCCGGGTCTCCCCATTTTCGGCCTGCTCACTCCCTTGCCCGGCACTCCACTTTATAAACGTCTCGACGTTGCTGGCCGGCTAACCCGCCCCAAGCACTGGCAGGAGTTCATTCCCTTCGCCATGGCTCACACCCCACTCAGGATGACCATTGACGAGGCCCACACCGAAGTGAACTACGGCTGGTCCCATGCCTACGGCTCAGAAGCCATTGGCCAGGCCGTCGACTCGCTCGACGACCAGCCGCTCGGTTATCGCGTCAACATCTTCATCGCCCGCGTCTGCTTCCGCGGAATCTACTTCCCCATGCTCGGCCGCTTTGCTTGGTGGAAGGTGATATCGGAGAACCGCCAAACCATCTTCAAGCTCGCGAAAGAAGGCGTCGAGGCCTGGTGGGATTCTCGGTCCAGAACCGAGCCCGCGCCAGCAACCAGTGCAGGAGACTAATCCCCACGAGAGCGCGTCGTAGAGACGTAGCTTGCTACGTCTTCTTTCTGGGCCGGAGCACGAACGCGGAGAAGAGTACCCGCACCACTTCTTTCTCCAACCCCTTATCCACACCCAGCCTGCGCCTCAGTCATCATCAGGATCGGTGGGCGGGCGTTTATCGTTCATGAAGTAATCTGCTTTCAGCGGCGCATCCAGGGTCTGAAATGAGATCGGCGTCTGGCTGAAGTTGAAACAGTCGGAAAGATCATCGGCCGGCGCATCCGCGTATCCGAGCGATGGCAGATTAAAGTTTGTCTCGATAAACTTCAAGATACTCCCGAAGTCATGCGTCACGTGTGAGATGTAACCCGGCTTGGCGTAGGGCGAAATCACGATCATCGGTACCCGGAATCCGTACACATACCCACAACCCCACTGGGCGCAGTTCACCAGCACTTCCGGCGGCGGTACATGGTCGTACCATCCTCCCCAGTCATCCCACGTAAGGATAATAGCGGTGTTCGACCAATACTGGCTGCTCCCGATCGCGTTAACAATCGAACTCACATAGGAGGGACCCGACCCGTCATTGCTCATCGCATGGTCCGATTCCAGACCGTTCGGAATAACCCAGCTCACCGTGGCAAGCTTGCCGTCCAGAATATCCGTCAGCACCGGCGCAGAGTTCTGCGTAGTAGCCAGCACCACGTTGTTGGTCCAATCCGCTCCGGTACACACTCCCCCGCTCGGGGCGCTCGGTCCGCACATGTGCTCGATCGCGTTAGGGGCGGTCCAGATCGATCCCGCCGAGGGGGCGTAATAGCGCCAGCTAATGTTGGCCGTGTTCAGCAAGTCAGTGAGCGTGGCATGCTCAAAGCACGGATAAGCCGGCGTTTCAACCCCCGCAGGGTCGATCAGGTTAACGAACTCGGCAGCGGGAGCCGTGCAGCCGGTGTTATTGTTGGCGTTCTTTACCCCAGCCGGGTTCTCCGCCTCGAATAAGTTGCTGCCCACCGCAGGCGCCGATGTTCCTGAAAGGATGAACTGGTGCGCCGGCATGCTTGGGCCCTCGTTGGTCTGGAACATGTGATCCGCGAACGTGTACGTCTGGGCCATCGTAAGGTACGGCTGAACATCCGTCGGATTCACGTACCTGAACTGCGGATCCGCGGGTGGCGGACAGCCGGCGCTCCCGGCTGTGCACGAATATGGGATCAGGTCAGCAGTATTCATCTGACATACCCCGGATGTGCTCAGGTTGCACATATCCACGAATGCACTGTGAGCATGGCTCAGATCGTAGTTGTCCGGGCTCGACCCGGCCGTGCCCAGGTCGATCGGACTTAGCATAACGGTCGCCCCCGTCGAGTCGGTCCCACTGCTGGCGATGTCATACTGGGAAGCGCTCGGGCTGGTGCTGCACGCGCTGCTGCTCCCGGTTGGCGGAATACACAATCCCTGAAACAAGTTGTCGGGAGTGCGGTTCTCCTGAAAGATAATCACCACGTGCTGGATCTTCGAAGCTGGCGGCGGCACCGTAATCGTTGTCGTACTGCTTCCGCTGCAGCCATTCAGGCTCAGCAGAAGTCCAGCAGCACAAAGCAGCAGAATCGAGACGGATAACAGCGCTAGACGACTCATAGTGGAACGCCCCCCTGCGCGAAACGGCCCCGCAGTTTTCCAAACCTGCAGCCATGAACCCGGCTGGCGCTCTTCCCACTCGGTCCAAAGCAGAATTATTTTGTTAGCATCGCTCCGTAGAGACGTAGCTTGCTACGTCTTCTTTCCCCGTCCGCTGCCGATTCCCGGCCAGCAATGCCCGCGACCTCGCTCAGCCGCGAATGATCTCCACCCTCTTCCGCACTCCCTCCGCAAAAGCCCGATCCTTAATCGACACCAGATTGATTTCCACATTAGCCAGCGCTCCGCTAATCGCCGCCCGCGCCAATGCCTGCGCGGTCGTCAAGTCCGACTTCATATTCGGATTGCTGACCGCAAAAAGTCCCCCGGTGATTTCCGCCACTTCATGCGCCTTCTCCGCCACACCCAGCGGAACTCCCGTGGCCAGCTTCAGACTCCCTTCAATCACCGAGTCAGCATTACCCGGATCAGTCTTCGCCTGCTTGTAAGCCTTCATCACAGCATCGTAAGACTCAGCGTCCCCATCGATGGCAGCCTTCAACTCCTCCCGCAACCATCCCAGCCGCCCAATCGCCGCGCTTAGTTGCGACTCATATTGCAGGTAAGCTTTTTTCCCGCGCGACATCGAGGCCACCATCGTCGCGAGGCCAGCGGCCATCGCTCCTGCCGCCGCCGCCGCGCTCCCGCCCCCCGGAGTAGCCGTAGGCGCAGCCAGTTGCTCGACAAACGGCTCAACCCCGGCCCGCAATCCTCCCACTGCCGTCTTCCCACTCATCACCGCAGCCAGCCGGTTCTCCAAAATCAATGACGAATCGAAGTTCTCCACTTGCAAGAACCATTCCGCCACCTGCTCCAGCGCCTTCTTCGGAATCAGTCCCACGATCTCGCTCGACACCGGAGTCACACCGTACCGCGCCGCTTCCCGCTTCACCACTTCAAATACGCGATGCACCGGCGTCTGCTCAAAATCCGTCAGATTCATCGAAACCTGCGCCAGCCCCCGCACCAGAAATCCTGCACCCTTCACAAACCGCATCCCACCGCTCGAAAACCGCACCGCCTTCGCAATCTTCTTCGCAATCTCAACATCCGGAGTATTCAGAAACACGTTGTAGGCAATCAGAAACTTCCGCGCTCCCACCACGGTCGCGCCCGCCGTCGGATGCACCCGAGCCTCGCCGAAATCCGGCTTCCGCGCCGCATTGGTAGCAATCTCTGCCCGTATCCCTTCAAACTGCCCCCGCCGGATGTTCTCCAGATTCTGCCGCTCCGGCGTCGCCGCCGCCGCCTCATACAAATAAACCGGAATCTGATACCGCTTCCAGATCTCTTCCCCCACATGCCGCGCCATAGCCACGCAATCTTCAATGGTCACGCCATCAATCGGAATAAATGGCACCACATCCGCCGCGCCCATCCGCGGATGTGCCCCCTTATGCACATTCAGATCAATCAATTCCGCGGCCTTGCCCACCCCGCGAATCGCCGCTTCCTGAATCTGCTCCCGCTCGCCCACCAGTGTAATCACGCACCGGTTATGGTCCGCGTCCATCTCGCGGTCCAGCAGGTAGACGCCGTCCATCTTCATGGCGTCAACAATTGCATCAACTTTGGACTTGTCACGGCCTTCCGAGAAGTTAGGAACGCATTCGACGAGCGTAGACATAAGTGAGAAGAATAGCTGGGCTGTAGTAATCGAAGCAAGGCTCGCAGCTGACTAGGTGCTGCCCGAACATCACCCGTTAGGGAACGGCCAATCCTCAATGATCGCCAGCGCTCGCCGTCGATAGCTATCTCACGGGAACATGGAATCTGCGGTTAAGACTAAACGCCAGGGAACTAGCCTTTCTCAACAGGATAGAGAAGTTGCCACCACAATGGTGTCCGCCCCATTACAAACAGGATTTCCCCGGCCTTTGGCTGAATCGATGGCTTCGGTTTCTTGCGTGCAGAGGGCGAGATGAGAATGTAGCCTTTCTGCAAGAGTACCTCTGTAGGGACACTTACGAAGCAAGTGCAATCCCAGACCCGCTCACTAAACACAGGCCGAACATAGACGTAAGCAGGCACAGGCTTCGGGAGGTCAAACGCGGTTTCTCCCTCGCTATCGGTCAAAAGGCTTAGGTCTGCTCGAATCGGTTTCCCTGTGAGTTTGAGCCGCTCGTCATTTTTCGAGGCTGCCTGCGGACTCAACCCAGAAATATAGACCTGTTTATTCTTGAACGGGCTCCCGTTGAGATTGATGACACGAATCGTCACCCTCTGGCCGAAACTGGCAGCGTTTACGCAGCACAAAAACAACAGGACCAGCCACGGAATGTATCTACCCCTCATGACTGAATTGTATTCGAGTCTCGCGACGATTATTGGTGAAGGCCCCGGCGTCTCTCGCTGGTCACTTCCGCGTTCCCCAGAACCTCCCCACCCCCACCCGCACCTGCACCGTATTCAACCCGGGATTCGGGTTCGCCAACCCCGCATTCGAAATATGCAGATACCGCAACTCCACACTCCAGTTGTATTTCGCACCGAGCACGTGCGTCCCCAGCGCCGCCGCCGAAGTAAAGTTCACCGTGTTCGTGTAAGTCGGGACATTGTGATCGCTGAACAGCGTCCCTCCACTCAGTTCCAGGTAAGGCGAGAACCGCCCTCGCCGCTCGAAATTCCACTTCAGCCCAAACGGATTGAATCCCACTCCATAAGCCGTATTCGCCGGCTGAAAAATCAAATACGCCGGCTCCGCATCCACCGCATACTCAAATCGCCCCCGCAAAAATCCCGGCAGATGTGGCCCAGTAATCACCCACCCATAGCGCAGCCCCACATCAAAGATTCCGGTTTTCGAAGTCCCACCCGGCACCGAGTGCCCACCCCCAGCCCAGACCTGCACCTCATGCCCGTCTTCCTCTGGTCCCGGCTCTGTCTGCCCGAAACCCAGGCCAGCGGTCACGATCACGAAGCAGATAATGAAGAAAGAAAACAGTAGAAGCCTGTTCATATGCCCCATGCCCTTGGAGGTTGCCCGACTCGCAACGATTTTGCAAGCCCGAGCCCGTCCACCGAGCGTCGGGCGCCCCATTTCTCGCGTCCTTTGCGAGAAAGCCTGCCCTGAGCGAAGCCGAAGAAATTTAGCTGCATCCGGAACCTGGAAATTGGAATCTCAGCTTTCGGAGGCGCTGATTTTATGTCAGGAAAAGTCGCAGACTTGTTATGGGAGATGCTTGCAAACGCCGGAGTCAAACGCTGCTACGGCATCGTTGGCGACGCCCTCAATCCCGTCATCGACGGCCT
>DATHMS010000041.1:0-9356 GCA_035486795.1 Candidatus Sulfotelmatobacter sp.
GGGCGTTTCTGCAGCGGCAAAAGAGGCGGGCGTTCCGCTCAGCCACAACCGCGTCGGCTCGATGTTCACGTGGTTCTTCCAGGACGGGCCGGTCACGGATTGGGATTCGGCTTCAAAATCGAATACGGAAGCGTTTGGGAAGTTTTTCCGCAGCATGTTGGACAGCGGAGTGTATTTGCCACCGTCGCAGTACGAGGCGGCGTTTCTCGGAGCTACTCACAGCGAGGAAGATATTCAGCGCACGATCGCGGCGGCCAAGCTGGCATTCGGGACGATGCGAAACTAACGCCGGGGCTAAGGCCCACGGGTTCTGACCCTCATCGCGGCGCTGAAGCGCCGCTCTTCCACGATCTTCGATCAGGCGAACTTACCAATCAGGATGCATATGGTCCGGGCGAGTTCTTCGCGTGGCGACTTGCGTCGCGGCAAAGTGCGTCTCTTTCGGGACGCGGCCGGATCGAAGATCCGGCCCTACACAATCCGCTTAGACGCAACCCAGTTCATTTGTGGGAAGGCAGCAACGACCAGATCTCTGGGTTCTCTGAGCCCAGCACCCACGAGCAGAAGCCTTGCAGGCCGCGGTCGCGGACGAGGTTGAGGCGTTCCTGAAATCCGCGTTTGTCGGTGTAGAAAACCCAGTCGCGCATGTCGTCCTTATAGAAATAAAACCATGACACGCGATCGGTGGTGTCCCACTCCACTTGTGGGTGATAGGCGGCCATATATTCGTCGATGTCATCCTGGCCGATGTATTCCGCAGTCGGATTCGGTTTTTCGTCTTTACTGGGCTCGCCAGCGAACCAGTGATAGCCGTACACGGGAATTCCCATCGACAACTTTTCTTTGGGCACGAACTGCAACGCGTATTCCAGATTTTCGACGGTCCAGGGATATCCGGCGACAGGGCCAGGCATGGTCCAGCGCGTGTTCTGGTCATAGGTCATCAGACAGATGAGGTCGGCAGACTGCGAGAGAGCTTTCAGATCGAAAGCACCGCGCCAGTTGGCATAGAGCCAGCGCGAGAAGCCGCTTTTGCCGGGAAAGCCAGGGGCGTTGGGAACCGTGGCAATGGTGAGTTGTAACTTCTCTTTGTGAAGTGCCGTGGCCGTCTCGGCGACCAATGCCGAGAGCAGATCACGGTCGGTCCAATTCACATTTTCGAAATCGATTTGGAATCCGCTGTAGCCGTGTTTTTTGCATTCGCTGACAAGAGCATTAATGAATGCCTGCTGAGCGACGGGAGTGACCATCAACTTGTGCAGGTCGAGCTGCACCATGAGAGCGACGATGGGCATGACAGGGACGTGGTGGTCGCCGGCAACTGTCAGGACATTGGGATTGGGACCTCCGGAGACGAGGCCGTTGCCATCGACGGAGTACCAGGCCGGGACGAGGATGTCGATTTTGTCGGCGTGCTCAGTAAATGACTTCACCGAACCCGGAGTGTCGATCATGTAGAAGAGAGATTTTGGCTGGGCTGTGGCCAGAAGTGCGGTGGAGAAAAGCAAAAGAAGAATACGTGTCATTCGAGAGTCCTCGTCATTTTCAAACCCCCACTTCCGGCAATACCGGCCGGAAATGGGGCACCCGGCCGACCCTATACGAGCTTTTCTTTCATCATGTGATCGATGGTTACGAATTTGTAGCCTTCGGTTTTATAGCGCGCGATCATGTGGTCGGTTGCGATTACTGTCTGCGAACGATCCGCACCCATTTGCTTGTGGCCACCGTCATGGAGGAGGATCACGTTGCCTCCGCTAATTTTTCTGGAGCATTTCTGCTCGATCTCGGCGGCCGGCGGCGCATTCCAATCGTAGCCGGTGACGTTCCACATGACCGGCTGCAGGCCCAGTTCGCGCGCGACGCGAAGTACAGCGGGACGGCGCCCACCGAAGGGTGGACGGAACAAGTTCGAGTGTTCGCCGATGGCATCGCGCAGGGCAGAGCGACAATCGGTGAGTTCTTGACGCACATCGGCGCTGCTCTTAAGAGTCAGGAGAGGATGCGTGAAGGTGTGATTGCCAATGACGTGTCCGGCTTTGGCAAGTTCCTGGACGATGTCGGGACGCTGCTTGGCATAGCGTCCGATCAGAAAAAATGTGGCTTTCATCTCGTGACGGGCGAGAACTTCCAGCAAACGAAATGTGTGGGGATCGTTGGGGCCGTCGTCATACGTGAGAGCGAGTTGCTTTGCTCCGCGCGCGAGACCGGTGAAGGTGTGACCGTACCATTGTCCCGTCGGAGCCATCGACTGGTAGCCGGCGGTGACGATTGCGCCGGCAACGGCTGTGCCAGCGAGTACGGTGGCGAGCATGGTGCGATTGTAGCGGATAGAGTAAGGCGGATTTGGTAATTGAGTAATTTTGTAATTGTGTAATTGAAGTTCAACCCCATGGCATTGGATTTTTTCAAATTACTCAATCACCAAATTCCCCAGTTGCAAAATGCTCTGTTAACTCTTCGCGCAATTGCCAGTGAGACGCATCCGAGATATCCTGCCATTTCCGAGAACGTCGTTAGCCCATGGCCAATCTTTTCGAACTCCCCCGGTATATCGCGGTAGAAGGCCCCATCCGAGTCGGCAAGAGCACATTGGCGCGGATTCTGGGCGAGCGGTTGAACGCGCAACGTGTGATGGAGCCGGAAGCAAATCCATTCCTGCATTCGTTTTATGAGGGAGAGCGAGGGGCGGCGTTTCAGGCGCAGTTCACGTTTCTGGTGCGGCGCTTTGAGCAGTTGCAGGCGCTCGATCTCGGCCCGCAATCGCAACGAGTTGTGGTCGCGGACTTTATCTTCGAAAAAGACAAGTTGTTTGCCTGCCTGAATCTCACCGATCAGGAACTCGATACCTACAACCGCTACTACAACCACTTCCGCGAGCAGCTGCCGACGCCTGACCTGGTGATTTACCTGCAGGCCACGCCTGAAGTTTTGAAAAAGCGTCTCAAGAAAAAAAACGCTCCGGGAGAGAAGGCTGTGAGCGAAGAGTATCTGGAAGAAGTGGTGAAGGCTTATGAGCACTTTTTCTTTCACTACACATCGTCCGATCTGCTGATCGTGAATACTTCGGAGATTGACTTTGTCGATCGAAATGAAGATCTGCAGGAACTCCTCCGCAAGGTGACCGAGCCGATCAAAGGGACTCAATATTTCTTGCCGCTGGGCGGGCAGGACGCGGTGGGCGCGTGAGAACTGTCTTTGGTCGATAGTCGTTTGTCGTTGGCTCTGGGGTTTACTTCTCGCGGCGCGGCAGGGGATACACGGCCAGCGCTTTTCCCAGCTTTGAGAATTCCGGATCTGCAGTTACCAGCCATGCTCCTCGCTCGATTGCCAGTTCCGCGGCGAAGGCGTCGGCGTAGCCAAGGTTGTGCTTTTGTTTGATCGCGGCGGCTCGGGTTGCTCGGTCTAGATCGGCCGGGATGACGATGATGGGGAATCGTCTCAGGCTCGCTTCTACCTCGCGAGCCTTGATCTCTCCATGCTGGCGCCACGCAATGTAGAAGACTTCGCCCCAGTTTACGGCGGACAACAGAAGTTGCAAATCAGCGCGAAAAGCCTCTTCCAGCAACCGGCGGACTCGCATGGCGGTGACCGGACGATCCTCAACGAGGCCAATGACGGCATTGGCATCGAGAACATACCGCCGCGGCTTGCTGCGCGCAGGCGTCTGGATCACCGCTTCTGTCTCTCGCGCTGGCGCTCGCGTTCACGTTCTTTGAAATGTTCTTCAAACATCGAAGGCTCGCCGGGACGAGGCTTCAGAAATCCCTGGATCTCATCGAGCAGGCGTTCGGTGGGCATCAGGATCAGACGGCCTCTGTCTTCCATCCAAGTAGCTCGACTGCCCTTTTTGAGACCGAGTTGTTCGCGAAGCTCCGCAGGCACCACGACTTGGCCTTTCGAACTGATGGTGGTGTGGTAAGTCGCCATGCAGTTGATCTTACTATGAACGAGGAGTAAGACAAAGATGTAATCATCTTACTCTGGTAATCCTCGCTTCCGACCATGTAAGTCCAATGAAGGGAGCCTGTTGGCAAGGAACTCTTTGCCGTGGCTCGGGCCCTTTTTTCGAGCTACAATAACCCGAGCGTCATCTAAGTGATGTAGGACGCCAAGATGCGTGTACAGGCTCTATCCGCCCGAGGCGGAGGGGCACTGGAGGACATCATGAGCATCACCCCGATCGGCCGTCCCTTCGACGGGTCCGGCCACAAAGTCACGACCGCTTCTCTGCGGGAACAGAAACTCCGCCACGAACCCATCACCTGCATTACTGCCTACGACTATGCCGCCGCTCGCCTTGTGGACGAGGCTGGCGTGGACATGGTGCTGGTGGGAGATTCGCTGGCACAAACCATGCTGGGATATGAGAACACGCTGTCGGTCACCGTGGACGAGATGCTGCATCACGTGAAGGCCGTGCGGCGCGGTGTGAAGAATGCGCTGCTGGTGGCCGACATGCCGTACGGGTCGTATCAGATCGACGCCAAGGATGCGGTTGTCAACGCGACTCGTTTCGTGAAAGAAGGCGGAGCCGAAGTAGTGAAGATCGAGGGCGGCGAGAAGCGCGCGGATTTGATTCGACACATCATTGACGCGGAGATCCCTGTGGCTGGGCATATCGGGCTGACGCCGCAGTCGGTCAACGTGATGGGCGGATATAAAGTCCAGGGAAAGAATCTGAGCGGGATCGAGCAATTGATGCGGGATGCTATCGCGTTGGACCGCGCAGGAGTGGCATGCCTCTATCTGGAAGGAATTCCACGCGAAGTGGCGGCAATGATCACGGCAGAAGTCAGCTCGCCGACCATTGGGATAGGCGCCGGTCCAGAATGCGACGGGCAGGTGCTGGTGTATCACGATATTCTGAACCTGACGTTTGGGCCTCCGGCGAAGTTCGTGCGGCGCTACGGCGATGCAGCGGCTCTCATCACGAATGCCGTGCAGGCATTCCGCGCAGATGTACGGTCACACCAGTATCCGTCGGACGAGGAGTCGTATCATTTGCCGAAAGATACCAAGGCCGGGCTGGACACCGTGTTGGCGCGAAAGCGGGCGATGGGCCGATAGACTTCTTTTCCATTTCTTTATAGATTGCCCGGAATACGATGGCTTGGTCGAACGGAACTCCGCAGTTATGTTTTGCGTATCTTTAGAATGTGAGACGGTTGAGGACGAGTCGCCGGTTCATTCGCGCACGCGACAGTGCTAGGCTATACGAGGGAGGTGGCTAACTATGCTCGCAACATTTTTCTTCTTCCCATTCTTTTTCGGCTTCCCGCTGATTCTGTATTTCTTGCCATCGATCATTGCGCTGGCACGCGGTAAGCGAGATACGCTGGCTATCTTTCTGCTCAACCTGTTCCTGGGGTGGAGCGTGGTTGGATGGATCGTCGCGCTGGTCTGGGCGGCGAAACACGATGCCCCGGTTATGGTGAGGTAGACACGGCCCTGTGATCTCTCTACGCGCGCGCCTGGCAATGGTTCTGGCGGCAAGTCTCACACTTGCCGCTTGTTCGCACGAGAGTGCCGCTAAGACGCCGGACCCGCAAGCCATGTTGCAGGCCATTCCTGCGGCCAATTCCACGAAATACGAGCAAGTGAAAGACATGAAGAACTGGCAGAACCCGTATCTGATTGTGCGGGCGGACGGGATCGCTCTGCTGGACGTGGCAGACAGCGCGGAGATTATTCTGAAGCCAGACGAAGTACTGCCGACGCTGGCGAAGTTGCCGTCTTCAAATTGGCCGTACGGCCGCGTTGTCGCGGCGACGGAAGGCGGAGTGACCGTTTCCGAGCAGGACAAAGTCGCGATCCGGCGGAATAAGGGGATCGTCGGGGGATTGCTGGATGGGGCACATATTGCGGTTCGGTGGGTGCCGTCGGCGTAGTCTTTTGATGATCTGAGCGGGCTGGCCGCCGAGAAATCGAGCTCTCGCTCGACGACAGCCCCTTCGGCTTCGCTCAGGACAGGCTCGGCAGGGCTGGTTCCACGATTGACATTCGACCTACCTTGAAAATCTACAGAACAATTGAAGAAATGCGGGCGGGGTCGCGGGCGATCCGGCGCGCGGGAAAGCGGTTGGGATTCGTGCCAACAATGGGAGCCCTGCACGAGGGGCACCTGTCTCTGGTGCGGGCGGCGCGGGCAGCGAGCGATGTAGTGGCGGCATCGATCTTCGTCAATCCGACACAGTTTGGTCCGAATGAAGATCTGGCGAAATATCCGCGATCGTTTGAACGCGATTGCGAACTGCTGAAGCGCGAGGGCGTTGAACTCCTGTTCGCACCGGCGGTGGAAGAAATGTATCCCGCCGGAGCCGTCACCTGGGTGACTGTTGAAGAGCTGAGCAGCAAGCTGGATGGACGCTCGCGCCCCGGGCACTTTCGCGGAGTGACGACGGTTGTCGCCAAGCTGTTTCATATCGTCGAGCCGGACTCGGCATTCTTCGGACAGAAAGATGCGGCTCAGGTGGCGATCATTCGTCAGATGGTGCGCGATCTGAATCTTCCGGTAGAGATTGTTGTGGGCGCGATCGTGCGCGAGGCGGATGGGCTGGCGATGAGTTCGCGGAATGCGTATCTCGATCCCGCACAGAGGAAACAGGCACTGGTGCTGCACCGGTCGCTGATGCGAGTGCAGAAGCTAGTCCGTGAAGGCGAACGAAATGCGGCGCGGCTGATTGCTGCGGGGCGCGAGGCATTTGCTGCGGAGAAGTCGGTCCGCCTCGATTACTTCGAAGTTGTGAATCCGGAGACTCTGGACCCGGTCGAGGATGTCTCCGGCGGCGCACTGGTTGCGGTCGCAGGGTACGTCGGCAACACGCGTCTTATCGACAATCTGCTGATCGAGTCTCTTACGGTCAAGCCCTGATCAAGCCTGTTGCCTCAAGCCGCGGCTCTTTCTAAGCGGGGCCTACGTTTGGCTCTTTCCGCTACGGGTTCGGGTAGATGTAGGCGGAATAGTCGTAGAGCCATGGGTTGTACCAGTAAGGTGGCCAAGCCCAGAATGGGCTCCAGCCAAATCCCCAGCCATAACCCCATCCCCAACCGAGGCCCCAGCCGCAGCAACCCCAACCGCCCCATCCCCATCCCCAACCGCCGCCCCAGCCTCCACGCCATCCCCCGCCGCGCCATGCAGCATTGCCTCCCACGAAGCCGGCGTGGTTGAACGAATTGCCGGAGACTCGACCGCCCGAGGCGAGGGTTGTCGCTCCGCGCGATCCGGCTGCAGCGCCGAAGGAATGGAAATTCCCGTCTGCGATCCGGGAATTGGAGGCCATGCTTGACCTGCCGCCTAAACCTGCATTACCGGACCTTGCACCCATTCCGGCACTTCCTGACCGCGCGGACATGCTGCCGGCATTGCCTGATCTTTCAAATCCGTGCCAGCCAGGCGAGGTATTGCGGACGCCGCGTCCCTCGGAAGACCAGGCACGGGAAGAGCCCATCGCGGATGATCCCCCACGCGATCCGCCGTAGGAACCGCGGCCGCCTTCCAAGCCCCGCCCTCCGCCGTAACCGGAGCCACCACCGTGATAGCCCCCGTAAGAGCCGCCGTGATAGCCACCAGAAGAACCGCCTCCGTGGAATCCACCTCCGCCGGAGAATCCGCCGCCATGGGAACCGCCGCCACCACCGCCATGACCTCCGCCGCCGTGCTGGGCGAGGGCGGGAATCGGGGCGCAAATCAAAGTAATCGACGCGACTATCGCAAGAAGAGCATTCGACAAGGTGGGTTTCTGCATGAGAATTACCTCCACCGAAAACTGCGGCCGGGCCTGAGAGGGCGAACCGCGTCTATATAGATCGTACTCCTAAGTTGGAACCCTGATCCAGACCCGGAGTTGTCCTAGGAATACAAAAACGCTGGCAAAGGCCGCTCCTCGCCGCTCTCGAGGTCTCTCCTTGACAATCTAGGAGAGCGCGTTGTATTCCTAGACGGTCTAGGAAGGCTTGTATGGACAAACAGCTCGAGCTTTTGCAGGGCACTCTCGACATGCTGATCCTGAAAGCGGCCTCGCTCAGCCCGCTTCACGGATACGGAATCCTGTTGCGTATCCAGCAGATATCAAAGGAGCGGCTGGAAATCCAGCAGGGATCCCTGTATCCGGCGCTTTACCGGCTCGAACACCAGGGTTGGATCACAAGCGAATGGGGCGAGTCGGAGAACAAGCGCCGGGCACGGTACTACCGCCTGAAAGCGGCGGGAAAACGACGACTGCAGTCGGAAACAGATCGTTGGAACGAGATGACAGCCGTGATTGCCGGAATTCTGCAAACGACTCCGGAGGAATTATGACGATGTGGGCAAGACTTCGCTCTTGGACAGCGGCTATGTTGGGGCGATCCCGCATGGAACGGGATATGGATGAAGAGATGCGCTTCCATATCGAGGCGTATGCGGCGGAGCTGATGCAACGAGGTGTGCCGCAGCAGGAAGCGTTGCGACAGGCGCGGCTGGAGTTTGGCGGAATGGAAACGGCGAAAGAGGAATGCCGGGACGCGGTCGGCGTAAGTTTTCTGGAAACGCTTTTCCAGGATATGCGACATGGCATTCGCACCATGCAGCGGACGCCGGTCTTCACCATGATCGCGGCAACAGTTCTGGCGCTGGGTATCGGCGCCAACACGGCAATCTTCAGCGTGGTTGATGCGGTGCTGCTACGGCCTCTCGACTATAAGGATTCGGGACGTCTCGTGACGGTCCTGATGAATGGCGATGCTCCGGTGGCACCCGCGAACTACATCGATTGGCGGGATCAGAACCGCTCGTTCGAAGCCATGGGAGCGGCGGATTACTGGTCTCCAAATCTTACGGGCCTCGACTCGCCTGAACACTTGGTCGGGTTGAAAGTGACGCAAAATCTTTTTCCCATGCTCGGCATTGATCCGCTGATTGGGCGCCTGTTCATACCCGGGGAGGACAAAGACGGCGCCGACCGGGAAGTGATTCTCAGCTACCGGCTCTGGCAGCGCAGATTTTCGGGTGACCGCAACGTGCTTGGGAAGCCGATCGTGCTGGACGGGAATGCATTCACGATCGTCGGGGTAATGCCACAGGGATTTCAGTTCGCTCCTTTCTGGGCCACGAAAGCTGAGTTGTGGGTGCCGAATGCGTTTGGAGCCCGGATTCACAGTCGGGGCGGCAATAGCCTAAGGATTTTTGCGCGTTTGAAGGATGGCGTGTCGCTCACGCAGGCTCGCGCCGAGATGGCCGCGATTACGGGACGCCTCGAACAGCAATATCCCGGAACAAATCGTGACGTGGTTGTAACGCCGCTGAAAGAGAAGGTCGTTGGCGAAATCGAAACCCCGCTGCTCGTACTGCTGGGAGCGGTGGGATTCGTTCTGCT
>DATHMS010000042.1:0-19311 GCA_035486795.1 Candidatus Sulfotelmatobacter sp.
TTTAAAGCGTTCGCCGGCGCGAATCTCGCGCAGGTCGGCATCGTCGAGCAGGCCGTGCTCGTCGAGCTTGTCGTCCACGTACGCCAGGGTGAATTCAGTGCCCCACACCGGCACATTGAGTTCGGAGAGAATCCAGGGCAGGGCGCCGATGTGATCTTCGTGGCCGTGGGTGAGAATGATGCCGCGAACCCGCTGCCGATTCTCGATGAGGTAGGAAATGTCGGGTACCACAATGTCGACGCCGAGTAATTCAGCCTCGGGAAACATGAGCCCCGCATCGATCACAATGATGTCATCGCCCCAGCGCACGGCCATGCAGTTCATACCGAACTCGCCGAGCCCTCCGAGGGGGATAATCTGCAGTTTTCCAGTTGGCATTAGGTATTAAAGATGCTAGCACAGGAGGCCGCGACCGAAGGCGAGAGGGAAGTGACTGACAGGCGAAGCTACCTCATGCCGCTAGCCTTTCGCGTTCGGCTGAGCTAAGGTTGAGTAAATGGCCGACGCTGAATCCAAATCCTGGCTTCGTGGCCGAGTCGAGGGAGCGCTTATTAAGGGACTGACCCGCGCCTACTCTACCGTCCAGGTTGATCCAAGGAAGTTTCTAATCCAACTTCGCGCCGCCTACAGGCTGCCCATTAGCGCCTATGACGGGGTGTATTCCCTCGAGATGGGCGAACTTGACGAGGTGGCCGACGAACTTATTCGCAGCGGCATGAAACTCGCCGCACTCGAAGGCGCCGGTTTCGGGCTTGGCGGTTTGATCACCATCTTCCCTGATCTCGGCATCCTGTCGGCCATTACCATGCGCACGATCCAGAAGCTGAGTCTGGTGTATGGATTTCAGTTCAACACCGACCACGAAATCGCTGAACTCTGGATCGCCGCCGCCAGCGCGGCCGGAGTGGACATCAGCCGCGAGCTGTTGGAGAAAGAAGTCGTCAACAAGTTCGTCCCGCGCGTCATCCAGCGCATTGCGGCGCGGGCCAGCGCGGAGGTCGTGGAAAAATGGGCGGGGCGCATGATTCCGCTTATCAGTTCTGCCCTTGGCGCCGGCCTTAACTACTGGTTCGTGCGCGCCTGGGGCGAGCGCGCCAAGGCCCACTTTCGCCAGCGCCACTTACAACTCCGCGAGCAAGCCCGGCAGGCGGCATTGTCGCCGCAGCTTCCACAGATTCTTCCAGCTCCGACCAGTTAATCCTCTTTGTGGTAAAAAAAAGAATGACCACCTTCCGTTGCGCTGCAGTTCTCTTCGATCTCGACGGCGTACTCGCAGATTCCACCCGCTCAGTGGACCGGCAATGGCGCATCTGGGCGCGCGAGCGGGGAATTGACGAACAGAAAGCAGTGGCCATTGCCCACGGCGTCCGGGCAATCGAGGTGATTCGCACGATTGCCCCTCACCTGGATGCGGAAGCAGAGGTCAGTAAGCTGGAAAGTCTCGAAGCGGCAGATCACGACGGAGTTGCTGTGATGCCCGGTGCTGCTGACCTTGTCCACTCAATACCAGCCGGCCGCTGGGGGGTGGTCACGTCTGGACGACGCCATCTCGCAACCGCACGGCTGCAGTTCGCGGGAATTCCGATTCCGCAAGTAATGGTCACTGCTCAGGACGTGACAAATGGAAAGCCGCATCCTGAGCCGTATTTGAAGGGAGCGGAGCTGTTGGGCGTGAGCCCGGCCGAATGTTTAGTGATTGAAGATGCGCCGGCCGGCATCCGCTCAGCGCACGCTGGGGGAATGAAGGTGATTGCATTGGCGAGCACTTTTCCAGCGTCGGCACTGGGCCAGGCCGATTCTGTGGTCCAGAAGCTCAAACAGATTCATGTCGCTCCGGACGGCGATGGAATGCTTGCAGTCACTGTGGGCTAACGACAAAGGGTTCAGCGCAGCCAGTCTTCCAACTCAATCCCACGATCCGTCTTTTCATCGCGGTATTTCACGATCACAGGAGTATACAAAGAGATTCCCAACTCTGCGGCCGCGCCCGTCGTCACCGCGCGTGATCCCGGCACAACCACAGCGCCCTCGGGAACTTCGAGCGGCGCTTCTGCCGTTGCCCGGTAAACCTCGCCGCGCACCAGGTCGTAGAGCGGCGTCGACCGGGTTAAGATAGTCCCCGCGCCCAGCACTGCTCGAGCGTGTACCAGGGTTCCTTCATACACTCCGCAGTTCCCGCCGACCAGCACATCGTCTTCGATGATCACGGGCGCCGCGTTGACCGGTTCGAGAACGCCGCCGATCTGGGCCGCCGCGCTCAAATGCACGCGCTTCCCGACTTGGGCGCACGACCCCACCAGCGCATGGGAATCGACCATCGTGCCTTCATCGACGTAAGCGCCCACATTGATGAACATAGGCGGCATGCAAATCACCGACGGCGCGACATACGCTCCCATCCGGACCGACGACCCACCCGGAACAATGCGCACGCGGTCGGCAACAGAGAACTGCCGGACAGGGAAGGTGTCTTTATCCACGAACGATAGCCCCGCGCCGCTGGTCTCAGTCAGTTCACCCAGCCGAAACCCCAGCAGGATGCCGTGTTTCACCCATATGTTGACCACCCAGCGGCCGTCGATCTTTTCAGCGGCGCGAATTTTGCCCTGGGTAAGTGCGTCACGAAATTCGAGAAACAGCGGCCGCGCCTCGGGATTGTGCTCGACCTCGCCCAGCGCAGCCAGGCGCTCGATGGAAGATTTAAGGGACGGCATGCGAGGAAAGTATAAAGGAAACGCAGAAGCTAGAACTTATGCGCCTTAAACACACTTGCACTCGCTGCGAATCAGCACACCGGCCATCCCATGCGCGACCTCGCGTCCTTGGGTTAGTGTAGCGTAGGGTCCGTGCCAACGCGCGTGATTGGCGTCGTGTCCCGCGGGACGGCCTTTGCCCTGGTTACACTGTCCGCATGTACCGCGGTGCAGCACGATTTTATGAGGGCCGGCTGCCCAGTTTTCATAGATATAGAATTCTGCTGCGTCCGGCGCAGGCGCAGCCGGCTTCGTGATCAGCCCAACCTCGGTCGCAATCTTCTGCAGCTTCGATCGTGTATCGCGCCGCATGGGCAGAAGAGGCAGACGGTAGTTCTCCTGGATTTTGCCCATCATCGCCAGCACGGCCTTCACCGGCAGCGGACTCGATTCGATGAAGTTCGCTTGCATCAGCGGCAGATATTTGCGATGGATGCTGCGGGCCGTCGTCCAGTCATTGTTAAGCGCGGCCCGCGTCATGGTCGCCATTTCGTGAGGAATCTCATTCGCCGCCACCGAAACAATGCCTATTCCGCCCAGCGCAATCACAGGCAAGGTCACGGAGTCATCCCCGGAGAAAACCAGAAACGTTTCGGGAACTCCGTTGATGGCCTCAGCGATCTGCGTCATGTTCCCGCTGGCTTCCTTCACTCCCGCAACGTTCGGAATCTCGGCGAGTCGCGCAAGCGTTCCTGGTTCGAGGTTCGCTCCGGTGCGGCCCGGAACGTTGTAAAGAATGACCGGCTTGTCGCCGACGGCCTCCGCAATGGCCTTGAAGTGGCGGTATTGGCCCTCCTGCGTCGGCTTGTTGTAGTAGGGAGAAGCGGTGAGAATGGCATCGACTCCTGGCCGTGCGGCCACTTCCCTGGCTTTTTCCACGGCGTCGTGGGTGGAGTTCGAAGTTGCGCCGGCCATGATGGGGACGCGTCCTGCGGCCACCTCGATAGTCGCATCGATTACGTGTAGCCATTCGTCGTGGGTAAGTGTCGGTGTCTCGCCGGTGGTTCCACAGGGAACCAGGAAATCTATACCGGACTCTACCTGCCACGCCACCAGGTTCCGCAGGGCAGCGTCGTCGATAGAGCCGTCCTCATGAAAGGGAGTCACGAGTGCCGTACCGCAGCCACGGAGTTGCATGGTAATAAGATAACGCGAATGGACTTGCGTGGGAACCGGCAGCCGAAACTACAACTCCCGCCACACATCTTTGAAATCGTAAAAGCCCTTTTTGCCGGCGATCCACTCCGCTGCGCGCACCGCGCCGTCGGCAAAGCCCTGGCGGGACTTGGCATCGTGACAGAGATAAATCTTGTCATTGGCGGAGTCGAGCACGACCTCGTGCATGCCCACCACATCGCCTTCGCGGAAGGAAGTGATCTCGAGATTGTCGCCCTTGCCGCTGGTCTCCTGGATGACACGCTGGATGGCGATGGCTGTTCCCGAGGGCGCATCTTTCTTGTGAGCGTCGTGTCGCTCGAAGATCTGTCCAGAGTATTGATGTCGCAAGGCCGCAGCTGCGGCGCGGGCGACGTCGAAAAACAAATTTACTCCCACCGAAAAGTTTGCAGCGTACACCAATCCAGTACCCTGGCTCTCCACCAACTGCCGGACGCGATCCATTTCCCCGTACCAGCCCGTGGTGCCGACAACCATGTTCTTGCGGCTCCCAGCGCAGGCTTCGATGTTGGACACGACGCAGGAGGGAGTGGTGAAATCGATCACAACGTCGATTCCGCGCAGCTTCTCCAGAGTGAGCGCGGCCCCACCCGAGTTCTCAGCCGCGCTGACGACACGAGTGTCGTGTCCGCGGTGGCGCGCCGCTTCCGCCACCAACGATCCGGTCTTGCCGCGGCCGAGAACAAGGATGTTCATGAATCCAAACCTTTGACAGGCGCTCCGCGAAGGGCAGTCGCGAAGGTCACCAGGCAATTATGCATATACTTCCGGGTCCAGCTCTGCAAAAAATGTTTTATGCAGGCGCTGGATAACCTCTGGGACTTCATCTTCCTCGATCACAAAGGTCAGATTGATCTCCGATGCGCCCTGCGAGATCATGCGGATTTTCTTGTCGGCCAACTCGCCAAACACCAGGGCGGCCACGCCCGGCTTGTCCCGCAGGCTCTCGCCCACGAGACATACAATGGCTTTGCGGCCCTCGTACTTCACGTCAGCCAGTTTGGCCAGATCGGCGGCCAGGGCCGGGATGGCGTTATTCGAATCTACGGTGAGCGAAACACTTACTTCGCTGGTCGAGACCACGTCGACCGCAACCTTGTGCCGGTCGAAGGCCTCGAAAATCGCCCGCAGAAAGCCGTGAGCCAGCAGCATGCGCGGCGCTGCCACATCGACGATGGTGATACGTTTCTTCACCGCAATCGCTTTGAAAATGTTTTTTCCACGGGGAGCGCGGGTGGTAATTTTCGTCCCTTCACACGACGGGTTCCGCGAATTCAGCACGTATACGGGAATGTTTTTCTGAATGGCGGGTAACACCGTCGCCGGGTGCAGCACCTTAGCGCCGAAATATGCCAGTTCCGCCGCTTCGTCGAAGCTGATCACTTTGATCCGCCGCGCATCTGGACAAATGCGCGGATCGGTAGTCAGAATTCCGTCCACGTCGGTCCAGATTTCAATGCGCTCGGCGCCCAGTCCTGCACCCACGATCGCGGCGGAAAAATCTGAGCCGCCTCGTCCAATCGTCGTGGTCACTCCCGCACGGTTTGCTCCAATGAAGCCGCCCATCACCGGAACCTTGCCGGCATCGAGCAGAGGCTTAACCTTGTTCTGCACACGCTCGTTGGTTTCTTCCGTCTGCGGCACCGCTTCCATGTAGCTGCTATCGGTGACCAGAACCTCGCGCGAGTCCACGTGCACTCCATTCAGTCCTTGAGCCGCAAACGCCGCCGCTACAACCTTGCTCGAAAGCATTTCACCGAAAGCGGCGACATGATCCGTGGTCCGCGGAGTCAACTCGCCAACCGCGGAAATGCCGCGCAACAATTCGTCAAGCCCCTCGAAGTCGCTTCCCAGCTCCGAATGGAAGTCGGTAAACAGCGCAGTGCCCAGCAGTTCACTGGCGGTATTGTAGTGTCGTTCCTGAAGGGACCGGCAGAGTTTGAGCGCCGTCTTGCGTTCTCCCGCGCCCGCCGCGCGCGCCATGGTCAGAAGCGTGTCGGTCACTCTTGCCATGGCGCTGACCACGACCACAGGCTTCTGCTGCAGCCGCCCCTTGACGATCGCGGCCACACGTTCGATGGCCCGGGCATCTTCCACTGAGGTGCCCCCGAATTTCATCACGATCATCGGCGTGACTTCCTGGCGGGATAACAGAAGTGCCGATTACAAAAGCACAGCTCGACTTTCATTCTAGGAAGTTGCAAAGTAGCCCTTGGCCTTGAGCAGTTCCGCATTCAGTACTGCTGCGCCGGCGGCTCCACGAATGGTGTTGTGCGAGAGCACCGTGAACTTCCAGTCCAGCACACCGCAGGGTCGCAGGCGCCCCACTGCGGCGGTCATGCCTGCTCCCAGGTCAACGTCAAAGCGCGGTTGCGGACGGTCGTTCGCCTCCAGGTACACTACCGGACGCTCAGGTGCGCTGGGCAATTTCAACTCCTGGGGTTCGCTGCGGTACTCGTTCCACGCGGCGATTATCTCCTCCGGCTTGGCCTTGGTTTTCAGGCGCACAGAAACCGACTCCGTGTGCCCGTCTTCAACCGCAACCCGGTTACATTGCGCGCTCATGGCGAAGGCCGCGGGAATAATCTTTGTGCCGTTCATCTGTCCCAGCAGCTTGAGCGTTTCCTCCTCCATCTTCTCCTCTTCATTGCGAATGTAGGGAATCACATTGCCGAGGATGTCGAGGGAAGCCACGCCCGGATAGCCCGCCCCACTGACTGCTTGCATAGTTACTGCCATCACTGTCTCCAGGCCGAAGCGCCTTTGCAAAGGCGCTAATGCCATCACGAGTCCGATTGCGGAGCAATTGGGATTGGTCACGACATAACCGCCCGATTTCTTCCGCCAGGCCTGCCCGTCAATCAGCTTGATGTGCCCAGCGTTCACTTCGGGGATCACAAGCGGCACATCGGACTGCATCCGCAACGCACTGGAATTCGAAACCACCCAACAGCCGGCCTGGGCAAAGCGCGGTTCCATCTCAGCGGCAATCGAAGCGTCAAGCGCGGCGAAAATGATCTTGGGTGCACCCTCCGGTGTTGCGGGAGAGACTTTCATGGTGGCCACGTTGGCCGGAATCGGCGTCTTCAGCCGCCAGCGCGCGGCCTCGGAGTAAGTCTTGCCTTCAGAACGATCGGAAGCGGCCAGCCAGGCCACTTCGAACCACGGATGGCGCTCCAGCATCTGGATGAACCTCTGTCCAACCACGCCAGTAGCGCCCAGTATCCCGATAGGAAGTTTATTGCTCATAAGAGGGTTCTCTCGATTCTACAACAGCCGGTATTTACACTAGGGTACCGGCCAAGGGCCCAAGCCCACACAAAAAACGTGCAAATCCCAAATCCACAGTCACTTCCAGGCATCGCTGGCACTGGCAGCTTCTCGTTACTCCAGTACCACTTCCTTTCTGCCGATAGAACGCCTGGGAGGGATGCCATGCCGGAACTCCGCCAGAATTTCTTTACCAAGGAATGGGTCATCATCGCCACGGAACGAGCCAAGCGCCCCGAGGAGCTAGCCACACACCGGCCAGCGCAAACTGTACCGTCTTTCCTGGAAAGCTGCCCGTTCTGCCCGGGCAACGAGAGCAAGACCCCGCCCGAAGTCATGCGCTTTCCGGCAAACCCTGGCCAGCCCTGGGCGGTACGAGTCATCCCCAACAAATTCGCGGCGCTTTCAAAAGAAGCTAAGCCCACGCGGAGCTTGCCGGATGTCTGGCGCCGCATTGAGGGGTTCGGCTTTCACGAAGTCATCATTGACAGTCCAGACCACTCCTGCGGCATGGCCCTGCTGCCGGTTGAGCAGGTAGCCAGCATTCTGCGTGTTTACAAGGAACGCTATGCTCTGCTCAGCATGGACCGGCGCATCAACCACGTCACCATCTTCAAGAACCACGGAGTCGATGCCGGTGCCAGCCTGCAGCATCCGCATTCCCAGCTTATCGCCACACCGGTAATCCCGAGCCAAGTGCAGCATCGGCTGCACGAGGCTCTGCGCCACTACGACGACGACGGGAAATGCATGTTCTGTCATATGGTGGAACGGGAAATTGACGAGCAGACACGCATCGTCCAAAAGAGTGAGCACTTCGTCGCGATGGAGGTTTTCGCCTCGGCCACACCGTTTGCCACCCATATCTTTCCCCTACGCCACATGGCCACATTCGGCGACATCTCGGCGACGGAGATCGCGGACCTGGCACGTGTTTTGCGCAGCCTGCTGGCGAAGCTCTACGTGGGGCTTGAAAACCCCGACCTTAATTTCACCGTCCGCAGCGGCCCATCGGACTACGCCAGCGCCAGGCACTTTCATTGGTATGTAAGCGTGATTCCACGTCTGACCCGCGTCGCCGGCTTCGAATTAGGTTCGGGGATGTTCATCAATACGGTTCTACCCGAAGCTGCCGCGGAATTCCTGCGCAACATCAGCGCGGAGAAAGCAGCGGTCGCAGGCGCATCCGCTGGCTAATCTTAGGTTCCGCTACTTCGGCCGTCCGACTTGGCTATCCAGCACGTACTCACTCAGTGGACCGAACTTTCTTTTCTCCGCATACAGCCGCCAGCGCCGGAAGACAATTCGCAAACTCGCCATTACAGGAATGGAAAGGAAAATACCCAGAATTCCAGCCACTTCGCCCCCGGCCATCACGCCAAAAATTGCCGCCAGGGGATGCAGTTCCATACTTTGTCCCATGATGCGCGGAGACGAAACGTAGTCCTGAATCAGCCGCCAGATGCCGAGAACGAGTATCAGCACCAGCCAGTGCTTGTACCCCATCAGCAAGGCCACGCCCACAATAATCACCGCGGCCACCAGCGGCCCTAACACCGGAATAAACTCCAGCAAGCCCCCCAGCGCTCCCAGCGCCAGCGCGTAAGGCATTCGCATCGTAGCCAGAGCCGCCGAATACATGACGAAGGTCAGGGCCGCCAGGGTGAGTTGCGCCCGGATGAAATGGGCGAGCATCTGGTTCAAGTCGCTGAGTACGCCCTGCAGCAATTCGCGCTGAGGCCGCGATTGAACCAGAGCAAGCAAGACTTCGCTAAAGGCTCGGCCATCCTTCAGAAAGAAAATCGACAATAACGGGACTACCACAAGCAGCCATGCCTGTTTTGCTACGTCCGCCACCCGCAGCCCCACGTTCTGAGCCAACTTCTCGATCTCATCACTGTGGCTGGCCAGGTAGTCGCGGAGCAATTCAAACATTCGGGAGTTCCAGCCGTGCTCTTCGCCCAGTTGTTCCGCGATCTGCCCCGAACTCAGTTTTGCCAGGTCCGGAATCGACTGGCTTAAGCGCGCGCTTTCCCGGCCGATCCGCGGTCCCATGGAGATGAAGAAGAGCACCACCACGCCCAGCAGCAACAGGTAAATGACCGCAATGGCGAACCCGCGCCCACGCAGAAGCTTTTCCAGATGCGAGACCAGAGGGCTCATCAGGTAGGCAAAGAAAATAGCAAACAGGAAGGCCATCAGGGTTTGCCGCGCCACGTAGAGAAACCCCAGCCCCAGCGCAAACAATAGCACCGTGATCAGAACCCGCGCCGTACGTGCATCCGCCAGCGGCATGGTCGCCCCGTCAACTCCTGATCAAATCTCGAGCAGCTACCGCGTCCTCGCTAGTCCCGCACTACTTCTGTATTATCGTCCGCAATCAGCACCCGCATTAGCTTGAACTGATCTTTGTCATCCACCCAAAGGGCCCAGGAGAACGCTTCGCCCATCAAGTTCAACCGTAAGAGTTCGCGCTCCGTTCCTCCGATTTTGATCTTCTCTCTTCCCACCAGCTCCAGGCGTACTCGCATCGATGTCCGATCTTGCGGCACCAGCACGCCGAATTCGCCAGGTTCCTTCTGGCACCGGAACTCCCCGCTTTCGTTTCGGCAACTGGTCGTCAAGTAACGCCACGCCAGCACCTCACGGTGGACAAAAAAATTGTTGTCCAGAATGGCTGACGTGCTCGGCATCAGAAACGGTTGCTCGGCTGTTTTGGAGGTCGGCGAAGTTGTAATCTTTTCGAGCAGAAAGTCATTGTTAGGCGTCACAACCAGCGAACCGTTGCCATCGCTCCATTCGTACTTAACCAAGTCGGCGGAACTGGTCATCTCCAGTTCCGACCTTTGGCCAGAGGACGAACTGCCAGTTTCCTTCAGTTCCGACTTGACTATGCTCACGCCATTTTCCTGCTTAACGCTGAAAGTTTCGGTGACCACGCGCTGGCCTTTGACGAAAACCCCAAACGAGCCCGCATCGACCTGCTTGGCGCCCGTTGGCTTGTCCTTCTTGTCGCCCGCATACAAAACCGCCGCGCAGCCCAGAACTGCCACCGTTCCCCAACGCATCCGTGCCATCAGAGTCACTACTTTTCTCCTCGCCCGCCGCGGCTTCGGTCTTTATCGCGTGAATCCAGGCCCAAAGCCTGAATCACTTCCGCCGCAATACCCTGGACGGTCTTCCCGCTGGTCTCCTGCCTAAACGACGCCTTCATGTAATGCCGCCTTCGTGCCTCGTAAAGTTCAGCAAAACGCTCCAGACTGCCTAGTAATGGGCGCTCAATTCTTTGCCGCTCCGCCTGCCATTTGCAACGCCGCCACAACTCTTCCACTTCAGCATCCAAAAACACGGTGGGAACGCCTCCGGCTTTGACCAGCGTGGCATTGTCCTTCTGCACAAAGGCTCCGCCTCCGAGGGCCACAACTCTTTCGCCGCCGGTCTGCAACTCCCGCAAGATCTCCCCTAAAGCCGCGTGTTCTGCTTCGCGAAACCCCGATTCCCCCGATTCGCTGAAGATTTCAGGCACCTTCCGCCGCTCCCGCGTTTCAATCCGCTCGTCGAGGTCTTCAAAAATCCAGCCCAGCATTTCGGCCAGGACGCGACCCACACTGGTCTTGCCCGCACCCATGAAACCTACCAGGATCACCGCCCGTATCTTGGACTCATGGCGTGGGCGCAAAGCCTTGCTACCAAGCACACCAAGCCCCTTCGTTTCTTCCGGGTCTTGAGCAGACCGTTTGCGCCGAGCCAGTTTTCGCTTCGTTTTCTTTATTGTTTTTCGGAGCGTTTTCTGAGATGAATTTTACCACTGAAGGTGCGCAGCACCACTGTGGAGGACACTGCCACGCGACCCATGGTACCTGCGAAGGCACGTCCCTTGTCGAGCGGAAACCAGGTGTGGTTCTTGGGTTGGAGAGGAATATCGTCGTGCACTTCTCCGCGGACGGAGCGGGCGCTCACGTCGGCGGAGGTCCATTCGGGGATAGTGGCTTCGATATCCCCGCTGTGGCTGGTCAGCCGGTACTCGCCGCCGTTGCCGAAGTCGCCAATGTAATTGATTCTGCCGCTCGTCGAGACCACCTGCACCAGCGGGCCGGTTACACCCCTCAGCGTAACGTCTCCGCTCAGCGAGTCGACCTCGACGTGTCCGTTCTGAATATTATCAAGATTGACCGCACCGTTCATGGTCTTCACATGGACATGCGCGTCCGAGACATCGCGAACATCCACTGCAGCTCCTGGACCTTCCAGGCTGACATCTCCGTGCAGTTTCTCGGCGTGCAACGACCCGGTGTTGGAATGCAGTGTGACGCTGGCGTCAGCGGGCACCAGCACTTCATAATCGACGCGTCCCGAGTCGGCGTCGGCGCCCGCCAGTAAGTGTGACTGAATATCCACGCGGTTGCCGTTCTGGTTGTTGTCCACTTCAACCTTGTCGGAGTGCAGAAAAGCGTTTACCACCACGGTATTGTTCAACGAGGGCTTGACCGAGATCGAGCCATACGGATTCATCACCGAGACGCCGGCTCTCGGCCCGACCGAGAAGTGATATTCTTTCTTGCTTTCGGCCACCAGCGTGCCCGCGACGATCACGCCAATTGCAACCAGTTTTGCCGCTCGTTTGCTTGCCATATTGCAACTCCCCCAAGCCTGCTGATCCGCCATCTTCGTGAAGCCTGCTCGAAATTTTCCCCTCATTATTGCAGAGAACGGTCCATCGCCATCTCAAAAAGCATGGATTTCTGCTGGTAGGCGTCCATCAACGACCGCCGGGCATCTTCGTCGTTTGGACTCTCGTCCACCACACCCTGGGCATCGCGGATCGATTCATTTACCCGCCGCAAGTTCTCCTCGTATTGCGTCTTCAGCTCCGGGGCGATGTCGGCGACCTCCTGCAGCAGGTCGTCGTCATTCAAGTCAGAGGCGTTAGCAACCGGTACGGTCACCGAGGCCTGTCGAGCAAACTGATTCGGCACCGACTGCTGCCGCATGTGGATTCCCAGAGCCAGCAGCAGCATGGCTGCCGCGGGCACCAGCCATCTCGCCGTTCCCCATCGAGTTCCGAAAGAAGAGACCGGCGGCCGGGCGGCACGTGGCGAACGGATCAACCCCTCTCTCCGCAATGCCGTCTCAATAGAATTCCACACTCTTGGACTGGGTTCGTCCGCCGCTTGCAGCTCTCTGGCCTCCGCGACGATCAGACTCAAGTCTTTCACCAGCGCTGAGCACGCTGGACACGCCCTGAGATGGGCACGCTGTTCCGTACTGTTACCCTCTTCCACTTCCGCCAAGCTCTGTTGCAGCTCAACGCAATTCATAACCTCTCCCCAAGTCCGCTGCGGATCAAACTCTCACCGCAGTTCTTGCGCCCCTGCCCAGGTGAATGTCGTTCCGTAGTCTAACGCTTGCTTAGCCCACTCGAGATTTTCCGGCCTTTTCGGCTCTATTCATCTTGAGCAGGTCGCGCAACTTCATGCGCGCCTTGTGCAACTGCGACTTGCTGTTGCCAATCGAGCACCCCGCGATTTTGGCGATTTCATTATGCTCGTAACCCTCGATGTCATGCAGAACAAATATCGTCCGGTAGCCGGGAGGGAGACTGTCCACCGCCCTCTGCAACTGCATTCGGTCAATGGATCCGGCCAGCGCGACATCGTCCGCTCCGAAATCCCTCTTCGGAGAATCCTCCTCGGCCCCCTGGGTTGTTTCTTCCAACGAGACCACCGGAAGGCTTTTCTTCCTTAAATGCATCAGCACGACGTTCACTGAAAGCCGGTGCAACCATGTCGAAAACGCTGACTCTCCGCGAAACGTCGCGATTTTGCGGTAGAGCTGCAGGAATGCTTCCTGCGCCAGATCTTCGGCCTCCGCTGTGTTAGCGGTCATCCGCAGACACAGCGAATATACCCGCCGCTTGTGCTTGTCATAGAGCAACTGGAACGCTTCCGCGTCCCCTAGCTTGGCCCGTTCAATTAACTCGGCTTCGCTGGGTTCAGTGCCCTCTAGCTGTCGTGGCTCGGTCAAGTTGCCTGTTCCGGCCGCACTCACTGGGATGCGGCATAAGTAGTTTGTGTTGTATCGTTTGCGCGACTCTGCCGTAACTGAAGTACCCTCCGCAATTCCAGAATATCAGAGTATTTCTACCGATCTCCGGATGCCCGCCACCCAACCAAATTCCAGCCCACCTGTGCCGGAAAGCCTTTGCATTCGCAGAGTTGGATGATATCCAGTCACCCTGGACTTCAAAACCCCGGTTGGACCTAAGAGTCGCGGCCTCCGGAAATTGGTAGTTTGCAATGCCTGCGTCGGCACCCTCATACGTGCTAATCGTCTCCAACCTATGCGCATGCGGCCCTATTGCGGCCCCATACCCATAAAGGAGCAGGACGCGAATAGTTTGCTGGATGATCGATTCCATTGTGACGGCAAATCACCCGAGATGCGTCGAGGGGAAGGGTATTCGCGCTCGCAGGAGAAGGATAAGTCATTTTAGTACTTCTTAGTACTTCACAATCGCCGCAAACGATTTCGGGTCGAGCGACGCCCCGCCCACCAGCGCCCCATCGATTTCCGCCTGCGCCATCAGAGAGGAAGCGTTCTCCGGCTTTACCGACCCTCCATAGAGAATGCGGAGCTTCGACGCGAAATCCTCGCCGAACACTTCCGTAGCTTCTCGGCGAATCACGGCATGTGCCTCCGCGGCCACTTCCGGCGTGGCTGTCTTGCCCGTGCCGATCGCCCACACTGGCTCATAAGCCACGACCAGCTTCGCAGCTTTCTTGGCGGAGACGGCATGGAAGGCTCGCACACACTGCCGTCGCAGCACGTCGTCGGTAAGACCCGCCTCGCGTTCCTCGAGCACTTCGCCCACGCAACAGATTGGCGTGAGACCGGCCTCCAGCGCGGCCTTCAGCCGCAGATTCACCGTGTCGTCGGTTTCGCAAAAATACTGCCGCCGCTCCGAGTGTCCGATAATGACGTGGGTTACGCCCAATGCCTGCAGCATAGGCGCGGAGGTTTCTCCCGTGAACGCACCCTCCGCTTTCCAGTGCACGTTCTGCCCACCGACGGCCACCTTCGATCCCTTCACCGAGTCCAGCGCAGCCGCGAGGTCAACATCGGGCGGGCAAACCACGATCTCATCGCGGCTCTGTCCCAAGACCATCGGCAGGAAATCACGGAAAAACTCGCGGGTCTGGTCCGGCGTCTTGTACATCTTCCAGTTGGCGGCTATAAGCTTCTTTCTATTCATTCATTATTCCTATCGCGACTTTATAAGGATTTCCCGAGACTGGTTGACGCTGCGCAGTGGCGACCGCTGCGAAAACATTGAGCGTTGCCTTATCGAATAGCACGATGGATGCGAACACCAGGTGTTTAGCAGATCGGAGGCTCTCAATTACTGTGGGAATCGCAACTCGAGCGGCTTGTTCAACCGGATATCCAAAAATGCCGGTGGAGATTGCGGGAAACGCGATGCTTTGGAGCTTCAATTCATCAGCGACGCGCATCGACTCGCGGTAACAGCCAGAGAGCATTTCCGCTTCACCGTCATCTCCGCCGCGCCACACGGGACCGACTGCGTGGATCACGAACTTGGCTTGAAGCAGGCCCGCCGTGGTCGCAACCGCCTGACCCGCCGCCAGGGATCCGCGTCCACTGCGGATACGATGACATTCCTCCGCGATCTCCGGACCCCCGAGGCGGTGAATTGCCCCGCACACGCCCCCACCAGGCAGCAATTCAGAGTTGGCGGCATTCACAATTGCGTCTGACGGATACTGTGTGATATCGCCATGCACCAAGCGAACTTCCTCAGGATCACTAACCATCACCCTGACGAAATAATCCTTGTCGCGTCGCAGCTCCATTGGGTAGGCCAACATCACTTCTTGTCCGTTAGCGCTTCGACCCCCGGCAGCCTCTTGCCTTCCAGAAATTCCAGCGACGCCCCACCGCCGGTCGAAATATGCGTGATCTTGTCCGCAACTTCGGCGCCATGCACTGCTGCCACCGTGTCGCCGCCTCCGACAATCGAAATCGCCCCCACATTTTCCGCCACTGCATGGGCGACCTTGAAAGTCCCCCGCGAAAATCCCGGAACTTCAAACACGCCCATCGGCCCGTTCCACACGATAGTGCGCGCCCTTGAAATCTCCTCCGAAAACAACTCGATCGTCTTCGGCCCAATATCCAACGCCATGCGGTCAGCCGGAATGGGTTGGCCTTCACCGATCTGCTGCACCACGGCGTTCGTCTCGGGCTTAGTTGCCACCACGTGATCGATCGGTAGCAGAAATTTCACATTCCGTTTCTTAGCTTCTTCCAGCAGTTGCCGCGCCAGGTCCACTTTGTCGGCTTCGACGAGCGATTTTCCAATTTCCTGTCCCTGCGCCTTCAGGAAGGTGTAGGCCATTCCGCCGCCGACGATGAGCGAGTCGACTTTGGTCATCAGATTCCGAATCACGCCGATCTTATCGCTGACCTTGGCGCCCCCCAGGATCGCCACAAACGGCGGCTCGGGATGCTCCAGCGCCCGGCCCAGATACTTCAGTTCCTTCTCCATCAGCAAACCAGCCGCCGATTTCGATACAAACTTCGTAATGCCCACTGTGGATGCATGCGCCCGATGCGCGGTTCCGAACGCGTCATTCACATAGAAATCTGCCAGACTGCCCAATTGTTTGGCGAACTTCTCGTCGTTCGCTTCTTCCTCCGCGTGAAACCGGAGATTTTCCAGAAGCAAGGTCTGACCTTTTTCCAGCTGCGTGGCCACTTCCTCCGCCTCGGGGCCCACGCAGTCGGGGCAGAAGCCCACGTTTTCGCCCCGTGCCAGTTCTTTGTCGAGCACCATGCGTAACCGCTCGGCCACCGGCTTCAGACTCATCTTGAGGTTGGGCTTGCCCTTGGGCCGCCCCAAATGCGAGGCCAGAATCAGTCTCGCCCCGTGCCGCAGGGCATATTCGATGGAGGGCAGGGTTTCGCGGATGCGCGTGTCGTCCATAACCCGTCCGTCCTCAAGCGGAACATTGAAGTCGACGCGCATGAAGATGCGGTTGCCGTTGAGAGGGAGATCACGGATAGACAGCTTGGACATTGGCTGGTTCGTCCTTAATAGGCGCTGCGGAGCTTACAGGCCCTTGCCCGCAATGTAGTGAATCAAATCCCGCACGCGGCAAGAATATCCCCATTCGTTGTCATACCACGAGATGACCTTGACGCAATTGCCGCCGACCACCAGGGTCATGGGCGCATCGACGATCGAAGAACGCGGGTCTCCTTTGAAATCCGACGAAACCAGTTCATTCTCTTCATAGCCTAGGTACCCCTTCAGCGGACCGCTCTCCGACGCCTTCTTCAACGCCGCATTCACTTCTTCCCGGGTCGTCTTCTTTTCCACCCACGCCACCAGGTCGACCACTGAAACATTGGGCGTAGGCACCCGCATCGCGAAGCCATCCAGCTTCCCCGCGAGGTCGGGAATAACCAGCTTGAGCGCCTTAGCCGCACCGGTCGAAGTAGGAATCATGTTGATCGCCGCTGCGCGCGCCCGGCGCAGGTCTTTGTGCGGGAAATCGAGAATTACCTGATCGTTGGTATAGGAGTGAATCGTAGTCATCGTCCCGCTGACAATCTTGAACGTGTCATTAACCACCTTGGCAATTGGCGCCAGACAGTTCGTGGTGCAGGAAGCATTGGAGATAATGTTATGCTTGGCGGCGTCGTACTTCTCATGGTTGACGCCGAGCACGAGGGTGATGTCCTCGTTCTTCGCGGGAGCCGAGATGATCACTTTCTTCACCGATCCGCGTAGGTGTTTCTTGGCGTCGTTGGCATCAGTGAAGTGTCCGGTCGACTCAATTACCACCTGAGCGCCCACCGAGTCCCAGGGCAGCGCTCCTGGATCTCTTTCCTTGAATACCTTGATGGTTTTACCGTCGATGGTGATGTTATCCGCGCCGGAGGTGATCTTGTGGGGCAGGTTGCCGAGAATGGAATCGTACTTCAGCAGGTGCGCCAGCGTCTTGGGATCGGTGAGATCGTTGACTGCCACGAATTCCAGGTCGGGGTCGCCAAGCGAGGTCCGCAGCACGTTGCGGCCGATCCTTCCGAAACCGTTAATGCCAACTTTGATTGCCATAGTTTCTCCGTTTTGATGTTGTTCGTATGTTCTTATGAATGCGATCTCAGAAAGCTTCCCGAGCCGGTATGCAGACAGATGATGTTAGCAGGACAGGGAACCGGCGTAAATGATCGCTCGCCTGATTCGGAAGGTCTTGGTTCCCGTCGCGGAACCATGTGCGCCTGATGCTGGATATCCAGCTTACGGGAAGCTTAATTCCAGGAACGCATCCGCCCTGCTGAAGATCGACGACAACCGCGCCATCCAATACTTCCGATTGACCGTCTGCCGCGCATGAATCTGCTCTTCCGGCGGGAGGATGCGCGCCAACGCCGCAATCTCAGGCCCGGTCACTTTTCCCCGGATTGTGCAGGGAGCAACCGTCACCCTCGGATTATTGCGAATGCGCTTCGTTTTTCCCATATCGCTGCGGGTCATCACATACAGCTTATCGCCGTCTTCTCCAAACCATACCGGCGTTGCGATCTTTGCCCCGTTCTTGCGAAAGGTGCCAAGAGAGATGTATTTCTGACCGCGGATGGTGGAAGGGATTGCCTCGGGCATTCTGGCATTGTAGCGAACTCCGCGAGGCTATCGCGCATGGTTCGTCCAGAGGTTCGGTTGATTGATCCCGCCCTCTCATCTGTGTTAAAAGCCTTGCATGCGCAAATGGATGCGGGAGCGCTTGCAGCGCCGAAAAAAGACGCCTGTAGAGCCCTCCGATCAGCCCGCTCCACCGCCCTTGCAGCCGGCTTATTTTGACGCGGAGCAGCCGCCCGGCGCAGCTAATGATGTCGCGGAAGAGACCAACGCCATTGAGCCAGAAGTCTCGGCTCCAGCCTCTATGTCCCAGGAACGGTCGGCTCGCAGGGGGCGTTCGATCTCGCAGGAACGGACGGTTGAAGACGAGCCCTCCGAAGCCCAACCCGCGACTTCGCAGCCTGCCCCGATCAGCACTGGATCGACGGGTCGCGGACGCCGCCGACGCGGTGGACGCGGACGAGGTGGCCGCGGGCGCGAGCAGGCAGTCGCTCAAGCCTTTACCCCCGCCGCTGTGAAGGGGTCAATTCCGGTAGTGCCGGCAGAGGAGGAGTTTTCTGACGCGGGAGAGGCAGAAGAACCGGCCGTCACAACACCCGTCGCCGCGCCGCGGGTTCCGACAGCTCTTGCACCCGTCGCGCAGCGTTCCCCGAAAGGTGTAGTGGTGCTGGCGATTGGGCTGCCGGGATCGGGCAAGAGTTCGTGGTTCAAGCGCCACAATGTGGTTCCGCTGTCGAGTGACATGGTGCGCTCCCTGCTGTTCGACGATGTGCGTGAGCAGCGTTTCCAGGATCTTGTATTTTCCAACCTTCGCTCCATGCTCAAGGCGAGGCTCATCGCCAAACGTCCCATGAACTACGTGGATGCAACTAACCTCACACCGCAGGAACGCCAACACTGGATCAAGCTGGCGAAGGATTACCAGTACGAAGTCCACGCTGTTTTCTTCGATGTACCACTCGAAGTGTGTCTCGAGCGCCACCAGCGGCGTGACCTTGTCGTTCCGGAGGACGTGATGCGCCGCATGGCGGCCAAGTTGAAGCCACCAGCCTTTGAAGAGGGCTTCGCGAAGATTACAGTCGTCCGGGTGAGAAAGAAGGAGCCGGCGCAGGGCGGATGAAATCCCGCTTCACGCGCGTCTCTATCCCTTGAGATGCGGCAATATCTCCTTGAATGCCGTCGACGATGAGGAGCGCATCAATTCGTAGATCATCATCTCGGTGGAGGAAATCACCGCACCGGCCGCCCGCATTCTTTCCAAGCCGATCTTCCAATTCCATTCCGTTCGCGAGCTCACTGCATCCGAGGCAACGTGCACGAGGTAGCCTTCGCGCAGTGCTGCCAGTGCCGTCTGCATCACGCAGATGTGACTTTCCATGCCGCACAAAAGCAGGGTGTTGCGGTTGCCTGGTAGTCGCTTGAGCAGCGTGCAAAAAACCTCGCTGCCAA